>WQVV01000095.1 GCA_009785665.1 Defluviitaleaceae bacterium | reverse complement strand
CAGGGTAAAACCAGTCGTTGGGCGTGACATCAGCGAAAGGGTTTGTCCATTGCGTTATTGGAACGATTGGGACTGTTTCGTTGATTTCGTTTTCTGTTTCTTGGGGGGCGTTGTTTTCTGTGGCAGGGGCTTCCGCTGGTTCTTCGTCTGCTTCTGGAGGGGTTAGTTCTTCTTCTTCTTCTTCTTCTTCTTCTTCGTTTTCTTCGGTTGCAACATTTAGGGGAGGTCGTGGCGGTGGTTGGAGAGTTCCTCCGCCTACATCTTCCCCTAAGTTTATTGTGAATAGCCATTCTACGCGGTCGCCATTTGATAGCTGGGCACTGGCGGCGGCGAATTGTGGGAATACTCCGTTTAGCGTGAACATCCAGCCCGATTGTGGGCCGTAGTCAAACTCCCTAAGACCGCCTATGCTTACTACATATGCCCCGCGAGTTACTATGTTTAGATTGGTTCTGTTTAGCAAGCTGAATGCTGTTTCGTTGGCGGTAAGGTTGAAATATCCTTCGTATAGCACCCGTTGATTTGGGCTTGCATGGTCATTGCGAATACTTAGGAATACACGTCCCTGCGGCGGAGGTGGCGGAAGGATAGGTGGACGACCATTGCCGTTGTTTCCACCATTTGTGGTGCGTTCGTTTGCGTCGCTCATATCGAAGAATGCATTCATGCCATTGACGAAACGATAATATGCAACCAATGCGCGGGCGGCTTGTTCGGTAGACATTGCATCAGTTTCGCCTGTCCATGGGGAAATGAATCCGCCTGTTTCTGCGTCGTAGAAATTCATTAGTCCAACGACTGTGGCTTCCACACAACGTCCTAGTGCCGTTCCCGCGATTATTATTTGTGCGAAAGTTTCTGCATCACTGATGTATTCTTCAACTATCCAGCTAAATCCTGCACTAATTGCGGCGGCTACGCTTGGATTTTCGTAATACAACGCCAACGCTTGAATAGCCATTGCGGTAAGGTCTGCGGCTGGCCATGCACCCCATGCGCCAGTCCATGCCCACGAACCGCTTTCTGCTTGCGCGGCCAAAATTGCATTTACAAATAACTCACGGTCGCCCGTGTACGCACCAGAATCTAGTGCGAGTAGCGCGAAAATATCCGCATTTACACCTTGGCTGTGATATGGTCTTTGCGACGCGGGAACGTAATTTCGGAAGCTCTCGGTTAGGTCGCGCCCGTTAAAGTTGGTTGCATCAAAACCTAAAGCTGTTAGCGCAAGGGTGGCCCTTTGAAAATCTGCCCATGTTTCTAAGTTATCCAGTTCGGTTTCTAATGCCGTTAGGTATGCGGCAAACCAATCTTCGCTACCTGCGTTTGCGCGTGCTAGAGTTAGCACTTCCCAATCATCAATGATGGACGGATTTGGCATGTTATCAACAATCCATGCTAACGCGCTATCCAACGCGTCTTGCCATTCAGATAAATTGAAACTGGTCAATGCTGCTGGTGATATTAGTGCTTTCTCTATGCCAAAAGAATGCGCCGTATCGTTTGGATTATTGCTATCACTTGAAGCAAACATAGGCGCGGTCAGAAGCCCACAAACTAATGTAAATGTCATCAAAACCGCAATCAGTCGTGAAAATGTTTTTGTTTTTTGCAAGTTGAATTTCCTTTCGTAGAGTATTTTTAATGTCGTTCGCTATACTACGTGCGCCTCCTTTCGTAAATTTCCTAAGCAATGAAAAACACGCTCCGCGAATTGTCGCAAAGCGTGCTTTAATAAGGGTTATGTACAAACACCCAAATAAAAACACATTGCTTCGTTCGGGGAAGTCAATGAAGTGCCACAGCGTATCTGACTTATCGAAGTTTGACAAAGTACACGAAAACATTAACCTCCTCTGTCGCTCAAGTCTGCGTAAAAGCCCGCAGACTTAGCTCGTCGTCGGTAAATGTTTTCGGCATTCCGTATAACAAAAACGTCGCCTTCGCTTCACAGTGACCCGCTCGCAGGGATTCTAACCCAATTCCGCAGTTTCCCCGAATTTTTATCGCCGATTATTTTTCAAACGAAAAAATTCGGTTGCATGACACTTATCAAAACAAGTCTACAGTAAAATTTTTTTGAAGGCAAATTTTTTTTTTTGGTGTTTAAGAATCAAGATGTGTGTTATCATTCTTAAATACGGCATCTGGCTTTGTGATGTGCCAATGCATGGAAATGCGGCAGTGCCGCTTACAATGGGGGTATTGTTATGACTGTTGATGGTATAGTTGGCAGTGTGGTGGAAACACTCAAAAAAGATACAAACAAAATTATGGATGCAGTAAAGAAAGAGATTGTTGATATGGGACATGTAAATATTATTGTTTCTGGGAAAACAGGGGTTGGCAAAAGCACGCTGATTAATTCTGTTTTTCATGAAAAGTTGGCGGATACAGGAATAGGCGCGCCAGTGACTAAAGAAATTCGCCTCTACGAAAAAGAGGGTTTTACCTTACGTGTTTACGACACCGTGGGGCTGGAGTTGGGAAAGGATAATCAAAAGCAAGTTGCAACGGGAATTAACACCATTATTAAGAATGCCTTGGCCGCTGGTGATAGCGACAAGCATATTCATTGCATTTGGTATTGCGTGAATGCAAATTCGCATAGATTCGAGCCTGTGGAGGAAGAATTTATCGAGCAATTGGCGCAGGACAATGCTGGCGTGCCTGTGATTATTGTTTTGACATTGGCGCATAGCAAAGCAGTTTCCAAAGAGTTGCGGGATTACATTGAAACCAGAAACTTGCATGTTAAAGGTGTTTTTGCGGTTCTGGCGGAGGATTACCATGATGAAGATTTTGTACGAAAAGCTTACGGTGGCGAAGAATTAGTAACCTTCACCTATGATATTTTGCCAGATTCGGTAAAACTAGCGTTTGCCCGTGCGCAAGCGGCTTCGCTAAAACTAAAACGCGACAGAGCGTACAAAATAATTGCAGCAACCACTGCTGCTTGTTTTGGCATAGGGTTCGCGCCCATTCCATTTGCAGATGCCGCCGCACTTGTTCCAGCGCAAATAGGAATGATTGCTTCCATCACCGCCGTTTACGGGCTAAACATTGATAAAGCTATGATGACCGCAATAATCTCCTCGGTGCTAGGAACTTCTGGCGCAACCATAGCAGGAAAAACCATAGTAGCAAATTTACTAAAATTCATACCTGGTGTAGGCACTGCCGTAGGCGGAATGATAAGCGGTACAACCGCCGCCGCGCTAACCTCTGCACTAGGCAAAACATATGTAACCGTTATGGAAAAACTAGCAAAGGGCGAAATCAACGAAAGCGACCTTCAAAGCAAGAAGTTCATGCTATCCATGCGAAAGATTTTTAAACAGGAAGCAAAAATAGAAGTTAAACAAGAATAGACTGGTTTGATTTCATGTCTTAAACACCCCCAATAGTGCATATATACTATGGGGGTGTTTTTATGCGAAGCCGTGAGATTAAACGCAAATTAGGAATTTCCACTAGACGTAGAAGCATAAACCTTGGGGGCTTTGGCGAAAAAGCTTCTGTAGTGATGTCGGGGATAACATCAGGGGCAAGGCAATTGCCTCGATTTAGGCTGGCTAAGTTAAGACGACGAATCGGCGTTAAACGCGCTATTGGAAATGGACGGCGTGGCGGGTTAAATTCCAAGCGTGTTAAAGAATTTTTTTTCCAAGCATGTGTTGTGGGGCTAATCCTTTTGATTGTTGTTGGACTTTGGACGGCTATGCGCCCAGGTGTTCGTGTGCGTGTTGATGCTGATACTGTTGCGGCGTTTCGTGTGCCGCATCGGGCGATTGGAATGCTTAGGGTTTACGCCGCCGAGAACGCAATTCCTTTCGCGGAACTTTTTGCAGTATTTATCGCGGAAAATGACTTCTTCCCAGAAAAACATGCCGTCTATGACCTTAGCCAGTTAGAGCAATTATACGTCGCAGATTTCAACCGCTTGCTTCGACGATACAATACACGAAGCCTTACACCATACATCACCATGTTTGAGAATCTTTTCAGCGAAATCGAAGTTTTCCCAATTCCCACAGGCTGGTACGAAGATGAAGCCGCAGTAATGTTCGGCGATTCTTGGGGAGTAGAGCATAATTTTCAAGGTCGTCCAAAGCACATGGGAACGGCAATCATAGACCGAAAAAATATTCGTGGACGCGTACCAGTAGTAAGCATGACAAGAGGAACAGTTAGCGAAGCGGGCTGGGACAATCAACTAGGCTATTTTGTAAGCGTAGTTACAGAAAACGGCACAACTTATCTATACGCCCACCTAGACAGCATTGCATCAGGTTTAGCAGTAAACCAAACCATATCCGCTGGTCAACACATTGGGCAAATGGGCAACACTGGTGGCGGCCGAGACAGCAGAAGTTTTCCCGTTCATCTTCATCTGGCAATCTCGCCCGAAGCAAATTTCACTCGCGGAAACTTCTGGCTAAACCCATATCCCCTTCTTCGATATATTGAAACGCAAAACTAGGGTATTGTCTAAAAATTTACAGCGTGGTACATTACTTTCATGCAAAAGTTGAAGGGAGAATCAGCATGAAAGTATCACTTGATGTAAGTTCCAATATGTTTGAATTTATTTTTGATTTTATGCCTGCGTTGCAAGCTATTTATGGAATCGGGTTTATCCCCAAGCCTAATGAAATCGTGGAGTTTGACGAGAATATGTATGCGTCGCACAAACGACAAACGGGCGAGGATACGCGCCCGCTTTATACGGTTGTTCCCGTAAATCCCAAATATCTGCCCGACGATAATTCTGCGGCATTGATGAGTAGCGAAGAAGTTGAAAAATTAAAAAAGGGCATTAAGTTTTTCAAGGATTACGCTAAGAAGAATAATCTTCCTAATGACAGCGATACAATTCTAAAACATGCCGCAAAAATTATGCCCGATGAAATCGTTGAGGGTACGAAGTTTGAAAAACCCAAGTTGCGCGTTTTGGCAGAAAACGAAAAACCCAAAGACTCCCGCGACATGTGGACAGGCCTTATGGGTGCGTTTATAAACGACAATGATATTATGTCTATAAAAATAAAAGACGAAACTGGCCTAGTACGCGAGGAAGTATTTTCGCCGTCTGCCGAAAAAATTTTTGATGGCAACAAAATGAATTACAATGAATTTAAACAGTACGTAGTAAAAAGCTTGTCAAAAATCTTTACAGACGACAAATACACTATCGTGGAACGAGTACGCGAACTTCCAGACGATACTTCCGTTGAAGTAATTCACGTCCACGAAAAACGCGAAGATGGTTCAGAGATTGGAAACGGATTTCATATAGGCCCTTGCTACAATGATTATTCGTTAGGAAAACCGCTGGGTGACGTAATTCTCGACATGGTTAAAACCGTAGAAGAAGCAGATACATGGACAAGCAAAATCGACTTCAACAAGCTATCCGAATTTGACGAGGTAAAAAACCGATTAATCATCAGACCGTTAAACTACAACAAGAATAAAAAGCTACTAAAAGGGCATGTGTACAGGCTAAATGGCGACATAGCAATCACCCTATACATGCTAATGAACAACGACGCAAGCGGTCTGTCTACAGCAAAAGTAGAACGCCGCACAATAGAAAAATGGAATTTGCACGAAAATTACATCTTCGACCTAGCGGAAGAAAACACCCTGAAAAATTTCAAGCCGTATGTAGTTCCAATAGACATATTTCTTAAAGGTGCCGAAGACGCAGACGACGTTCCAGACAACAACAAATTCTTCATGGAGCAAGATTTTAAGCTTATGAAATCCGTACAATCCACCTATGTATTATTCCTCCAAGACAATATAAACAACGCAACAATACCTTTCATAAACGGCACTTTGCAACGGCTTTCGGAAATCATGAATGATGACTTGTATTTAGTAATTGCCTCCATGAGTTATCTTGTGATGCACCCTCAAAAATCCATATCCCTAAAACAAGCAAAACGAAACGCTCGAAATGAAAAAACCAACCCCTACGCCGACCCCGACGAATATCTAAGCGACAATGTATATCTTTACACCAGAGCAGATGATACTTTGAAAATGCTTTAAAGATTAAAAGATTAAGACCTTGGGACGCTGTCCCAAACCCTGCAAGGGGACACAGTCCCCTTGACCCCGTTTTTTTTAGGGATTGCATTGAATGGAATCGCAGTTTAATACAGCCTGCGTTTTGCAACAACTGCTAGGCTTAATGCGTAGAAAATCACGGCGGTGATTGCAAGCACTGCGGCAGAAAACCAGAAACTACTCGTGAAGTTCCTATACTGGAATGTCACACCGAAGAAGAGGCGAAAATGTTCGAGGTATTCATCGGGGGCATTCGGGTGGGCGAATAGATTTGTTAGCATGTCTTCAGTTAGAATTTGGCGGAACATGCTTGCGCCGTGGTTCAGTGGGAACAGGCGCAATGCCCATTGCACGCCACTGGGCAGATTTCCTATTGGGATATACACGCCCATGAAAAATCCGATTAGCGTGCCAAGGATTATATTTAATGATGAAAACGCCTCGCGGGTTTTTGCAAGGGACGAAAGAAAGAATACCATTGAGTTTGCGCACAACGCGGTCAAAATTATGGCAACAAACAGCATAACAATATTTAGCGGGGTGATTAGATTGTTACCCCGTATTGCCAAGTAAACAAGGCTTACAAACAGCGCGGCGGTAGACATTATCACGCTGATTACTGCCGCGCTTATTACATAACTAAACAAAATTTTGCGCCGTGAAATGGGCGTTGTAAAAAAATCTTTTGCGGCGCGTTCTTTGTCTGCTATGAATCTGTAAATTCCTGCTAGGCCGCTGGTTACGGAGGTTGTGGCAATCATACCTGCCATTACTATGCTGGTCATTATTGGGCCAGCGTCGATTTCCATGCCTATTATGTTAAGAAGGGCTGATTCCATCACACTACCAAGAAATAGCACGTAAAGCGCAATCATAATAAAAACTGCCATTAACGAAAAGAAGACATTCATTTTGTCGCGAAAATATAATTTTATATTGCGCTTAATTAACATTTTCCAAACCCTCCGTTAAGTTGATGAAAACATCGTCTAGTGTGCCGCTTATTACTTCTAGGTGGCTTATGTTTTCGCGGTGTTTGTCTATGTGGGGGATTGCTTCTGTTGTGCTTTTTAGGCGTTCTTCTATTTTTGTGCCGTTGGTTAGTTCCATTTTTAGTATGTCGTAGGCGTATTGTTCTTTTAGTTCTGTTGGTGTGCCACGAGCTACTATTTCGCCTTTGTGGATTACGGCTATGTCGTCGCTTTCAGCGGCTTCTTCCATGTAATGCGTGGTAAGAAAGACCGTCATTCCGCGGGTTTTTTGCAGGTCGCGAATTAGTTGCCATATGTCACGACGAGTTTTTGGGTCTAATCCTGTAGTTGGCTCGTCTAGGAATAACAGCTTGGGCATGTTGATTAATGCGCGGGCTATATCTGCGCGGCGGCGTTGCCCTCCTGATAGTTTTTCGTAGTGACGGTCGGCAAATTCGGATATGTCTGTCATTTTTATGGCGTTGTTTACGGCTTCTTTTAGTTTTGCTCCGCGCATATTGTAAAGCCCACCGCGAATTGTTAGGTTTTCGCGGATTGTTAATTTTTCGTCCAGTACGCTTTCTTGAAATACCACGCCTATTATACTACGCACCTCATGGCTGTTTTTTTCTATGTCATATCCGCCTATTTCCACACGTCCAGACGTTTTGCCCAGCAACGTAGTAAGAATATTAATTGTCGTGGATTTCCCCGCGCCATTCACACCCAGATACGAAAATAACATTCCCTCGCGCACGTTAAAGCTAATACCTTTCACAGCATGGACGTTCTCGTAGCTTTTTACCAAATTTTCTACCTTTATGAACATGCTTCCTCCTGCACAAAAATAATGCCGCACTTGCCATATGGTGAGGGCGGCTTTGCTGCTTTTTTGCATCTGCTTTGGTGAATCACGGATTTTTTGATAGAAATTCCACTAGGAAAATGTGTTCCTGTTGTAGAACTCTTGCGGCTAGAGTTTCAGGAGTGTCTGTGGGATGGACGGGAACTTTTTTCTGGGCGAGTATGTCGCCTTGGTCGTACTCGGCGGTTACGCGGTGGATTGTTATTCCTGTTTCCGTTTCACCTGCGTCAATTACTGCCGCATGGACGTTTATGCCGTGCATTCCCTTACCGCCATACTTAGGCAGTAACGAAGGGTGTATGTTGAAAATTCTATTCTCATACGCCACAAGAATTTCAGAAGGTATTTTTTTTAAGTAACCCGCGAGAAAAATTATATCAGCATTGTGGGCGGTTAATGCTTCGAGGGTAGTTTCAGCTAGAGTAGCGGTGGTTGATGTACTTATGTGAAGGGCAGGTATGCCCTCTTTTTTTGCGCGTTGCAAAGCCATAGAAGTGCTGTTGTTACTGATTACCACACACACACGGGCGTTTATGCTCCCCGACTTGCAACCATCTATAATGGCTTGCAAGTCGGAGCCGCCATGCGAAGCGAATACCGCTATGTTTTTGTAGTTCATAGTGCCACGCCTTCGCCCTGTACTACCTTGCCGATTACTGCCGCGCTTTCGCCTTGGGATTGTAAAAGCTGTATCGTTTGATTCGCGTCCTTTTCTTCCACTGCAATTACCATACCCATTCCCATGTTGTAGAGATTAAACATTTCCTTTTCGTCAATATTTCCGTGCTTTTGTATAAAACGGAAAATGGACGGAATTTCCCACGCGCTTCTATCAATTTCCGCGCCTAACCCAGCTGGAAGAATACGCGGTATATTTTCAATAAAACCACCACCTGTGATGTGTGCCATTCCTTTTGGTGGAAGAGCTTCGCAAAGATGCAACAGCGACTTTACATACAGTTTTGTAGGTGTTAGCAGAACTTCACCCAAAGGCTTGCCAAAATCCGCTGTGCTGTTTAAATCAAATTTGTTGTCAGCGATAATTTTGCGAATCAACGAAAATCCATTCGAGTGTACCCCCGATGAAGCTATACCAATTAGTACATCACCAGCGTTTATATTCTCACCCGTTAAGATTTTTTTCTTCTCAACGATTCCCACGCAGAAACCCGCTATATCATATTCGCTTTCGGGCATCATGTCTGGGTGTTCCGCCATCTCACCGCCAATTAAAGCGCAACCAGCTTGAACACAGCCTTCCGATACCCCCGCAACAATATCCTCCATCACCTCTGGAATAACCTTGCCACAAGCAATGTAATCCAAAAAAAATAGAGGTTTTGCCCCCACCGTAACTATATCGTTGGCACACATCGCCACCGCATCTATTCCAATAGTGTCATGCTTGCCCATAGCAAACGCAAGCATCAACTTAGTACCAACACCGTCCGTGCCACTAACAAGAACAGGCTCACTATAACTAAACCCAGACAAGTCAAACAACCCACCAAAACCACCCAACCCACCCATAACACCTTGGGTAGTAGTCCTAGCAACATGCTTCTTTATCCGCGAAACAGCATCATATCCAGCATGAATATCAACACCAGCATTACGATAACTATCTGACAAAACAATCAGCCTCCTAATAAATTCCACTCAACTAACCCACACAAAAAAGCGGGGTCAAGGGGACTGCGTCCCCTTGCAGGGGCATTGGGGACAGCGTCCCCAAGGTCTTAAATCTTTTGACCTTAAATCTTTTGACCTTAAATCTCTTGACCTTAAATCTTTTGACTTTGTTCGTAATCACATAACGACGTTGGATACTTCCCGTGGAAACATGCCATGCATAAGCCTTGGTATTCGCTTTCGTGGGGAATGTTTACTGCCTTGGCTAAGCCCTCTTTGGATATGAAGGCGAGGGAGTCTACGCCTATTATTTCTGCTATTTGTTCGGGGGTGTGATGATGGGCTATTAGTTCCTCGGGGGAGGGTAAGCCGATTCCGTAGTAACAGGGATGGCGGTATAGAGGGGAGGCTATTTTCATATGTACCTCCCTTGCGCCTGTTTCGCGCAATAGATTTACTATGTGGCGGCTGGTTGTGCCGCGTACTATGGAATCATCTACAAGGACTATGGATTTCCCCTCTACTATGGAACGAACGGCAGAGAGTTTCATTTTTACGCCCTGCTCGCGTAAAGATTGTGCAGGGGCTATGAAGGTTCGTCCAACGTAGCGGTTTTTTAGCAAGCCCAATTCGTATGGAATACACATTGCCTCGGCGTAACCTATGGCGGCGGATATTCCTGTGTCGGGCGAGGCTATTACTATGTCGGATTGGGTTGGCGATTCCTTCGCGAGTATGCGCCCTGCGTTTTTGCGCGAGGTGTGTACATTTACGCCTTGAATGTTGGAGTCGGGGCGAGCAATGTAAATGTACTCCATGCCGCATACTGCAAGGTCGCGGTCATCTGTGAAGTAACCCGATTTTATGCCCTTGTCGCTCACGATTATAATTTCCCCAGGGGCAACATCACGAACATACGTCGCGCCTACTGCGTCCAATGCGCATGTTTCGCTGGCAATTGTGTACGCTTCTCCCAACTTGCCAATCACCAACGGACGCAATCCGCGTGGGTCGCGAGCGGCTATCATTGAAGTTTGCGTCAGCATCAAAAAAGCGAAGCCGCCCTTCACTTGGGAAAGTGTACGTTTTACACTGTCTTCAAATGTGATATGGCGTGTGCGTTTTATTAAATGGGCAAGAATTTCAGAGTTGCAGGTAGTCTGAAAAATGCTTCCGTATTCCTCAAGCTTGTGGCGAAGGCTTTGCGCATTCACCAACGCACCATTGTGACACACCGCCAAACTGCTTTTCTCAAAATGAAATAACAACGGCTGAATAGCGGCGTGGTCGGGCTTGCCACCGCTTGAATACAGCACATGCCCAACTGCCGATGTGCCATGCATATGCGCAAGCGTG
>WQVV01000094.1 GCA_009785665.1 Defluviitaleaceae bacterium | reverse complement strand
TTCCGTCTTGTTCAAGGTTTCCGCCGTGTTTTTTGCAGGTTTGATAAATTGGATACCATGTATTCGGAATTTGTTCAATTAGCCCTTGTTTTTATTGCTATTAAATAGTGGCAACACGCCCTAGTTACAAAAAAAGAGCAGATAATGCAATAGCCAAGTAGAATAACATCTTTGTTATTCTACTTGGCTATGACAGAAAAACTCGCTACTTTGCGGATTTATAGCGATTTCGTTTGAAATTGGGCTTCGTCTGTCGTCAATTCTGCGTAGAACCGTTCGCAGAATTGACTCGTCCTCAGCCCATTTCAAATCGAAACGCCTATATTTAGGGCATGTTTCCGCTACTCATCTTTTTTTCGGTTTTCCATTACTTCATTAATAATCCCAGCAGTTGTTGTTATTGTAAGCAGCGTTGCAATAACTATAATGAAGCCCGTAATCGTTAGCATATTGCAATCACATAACATTGAATTTGACGATAAACTCCAAATACCAAAACTCCACAAAAACAATGATGTTATGGCGTAAGTGCTAATTATCAGCCATCTGACGACTCTTTTTTTGCCAAAATAAACACCACGGAAAATAGCATCAACCGACACAATGGTTTGAATTAGCACCATAATAATCAAAGTTTGTGCATACGCTTGCGCCCAAACAATGCCTTGAATTTGCAAAATGCCATTTGCCAACAAAAGCAACAGCGCGATAATAAACCCGCGGTAATAAACCTTGCCTATAATTTGCAATTGCCGTTCATCAAAATTCCAATTAGTTCGCATTAATATCATCCTCCCAAAATAAATCATTTAATGTTTTGCCAAGTGTTTTACATATTGCGGTGCATAGTTTGATTGTTGGGTTATAGTCACCAAGTTCTATTGCGTTTACGGTCTGCCGTGTAACACCAACCGCCTCCGCTAAATCTTTTTGTGATAAATCCATTGCCGCCCTCGCTGATTTAAGTTTTAGATTTTTTGCCATTAAATCACCTCCAGACGCAGTGTATTGTATATATTCCATAATGTCAAATATATTTTACATTCAATCGGGAACAATTTTGCTCCTACAGTCTTTTGTAATTGACTTTGCCTAAGACTTGATGTACCCTCATAATTGAAAAAGATGGAAGCCAAGGGAGGCAATAAAAGTGAATACAGAGTTTAATTTATTGCGTGCGGAATTGCGCACCGACAAGAACGACTGGGAAGGCGTAAGAATCGCGCTAACGGCGTTGCAAAAAGACATAGAAATGGTAAGCGGAACTGCGCCAGAAATATCATCAGACATTTCAAAACCAACGGAAATGGCAATAATTGCGGGTACATTAGGAAAAAGCACGTTCGTAGAAAAACTTTCGGGAGCGTCTGGCTTAAAAGGCAAACGCGAAAGCTATATAATGGAAGTAGTAGAAAACGCAGAAGGAGCAAAACGCGCATTAGTAATAGCGGGAAGCGATAAGCGCGGAACAATTTACGGTATCTACAAAATCAGTGAGATGATAGGTGTGTCGCCATGGGTTTGGTGGGCGGATAGTGTTCCTGCTAAGAAGGACGCTGTTACTGTGGCTGGTGATTATCGCTTTGAAAGTCGCGAGCCATCGGTTAAGTATCGCGGGTTTTTCACCAATGACGAAGCCCCTAGTCTTTCTGGCTGGGCGGGCAAACATTATGGAAAACTAGCAAACCCTCAAGCTTCGTCTGGGTATGATAGCGCGTTTTACGCGAGAATATTTGAGTTGCTTCTGCGTTTGAAAGGCAATTACTATTGGCCAACAATGTGGAACAATTCCTTCCACACAGACGACCCAAAGAACACAGCATTAGCCGATGCATATGGCGTAGTAATGGGAACGTCCCATCACGAGCATATGACATGCGCCGACAAAGAATGGACATGGTCAAATCGTGGCGCATGGAATTACGCAACCAATCGCGACGAAATCTACAAGTTTTGGAATGAGGGCGTGGACAAGCGTCAGCAATACGAATCAATAATAACGCTGGGAATGCGTGGGCAAGCAGATACGTCAATTCTTGGGCCAGACGCAACCTTGCGCGACAATATGGCATTGTTGCAAGGCGTTATCAACGACCAACGAAAAATAATCACCGACGTGTACGGGAAAGGTGATGCCGCGCCGCAAATGATAGCCCTATACAAGGAAGTTGAAGACTTCTACTACGGCGACGGCACAGGCGAAAAAGACGGCAAACTAGACGTTCCCGAAGACGTAACACTAATGCTATGTGACGATAACTTCGGAAACATTCGCACGCTTCCCACGGACGAAATGCGCAAGCGTTCGGGTGGGTTTGGTATGTATTATCACTTCGACTATCGCGGCGGCCCAATAAGTTACGAATGGATTAACCAAACGCCCCTAGCCAAAGCATGGGACAACATGACGGCGGCGTATGACGGCGGTGTTCGTGATATATGGATAGTAAACGTGGGTGACTTAAAGCCTATGGAACTTCCGCTAAGTTACTTCATGGAGTTAGCATACGATTTTGAAAAATGGAGTGCGCCCAACAAAACCGACGAGTTCACAAAAGCATGGGCAGAGCGCGAATTTGGCGCGGAGTTTGCGCAAGATGTAATGGAAATTCTAAACGGGTACACAAAAATTCTTGGTGCGCGTAAAGCGGAGGTTGTTTTGGCAGAGCCATCAACATTCAGCCTATTTGCCTTTGACGAAGCCGACAACGTGCTTTCTAAATTTGAAGATGTAGTGGCAAAAGCCGAAGCAATCTACGAAAAACTTTCATCAGAGAAAAAACCTGCATTCTATCAACTAGCACTATACCCAGCCCGCGCCGCAATGAACACCTATAAAACGCATATCTGCGCGGCATGGAGTTTATGGCTTGCTAAAAACAACCTCCCCGCCGCAAACGAGTACGCAAAAATGGCGCAAGCGGCATTTGACGCAGACGCGGCAGACACCGAATATTTTAATAAGGAACTGTCAAACGGCAAATGGGACGGCATAATGCGTCAAAATCACATGGGCTACACCTCATGGGACGGGCCGAAAATAACCGTAGTTCCCAACGATATGCCACCAACAGGCACAGTAACCCCAACAGGAAGCGGCATTGCCATTCGCGTACAAAACAGCAACGAACTAATGACCAGCGGAAGCCCCGCATTTTTGGGAATGTTCACAAACTTGGCGCGCAAGAAACGCTATATAGACATTTTCGATAAAGGCACAGAGCCAACCCCATTCAACGTGGAAGCAAATGTGGAGTGGTTGAGTATAGAAAAAACCTCGGGCGTTTGTGAATCTCACACGCGCATTTGGGTTTCTGTGGAGTGGGATAAACTTCCTAGCGATTCTAGCGATTTAGGCGCGTCAATAAAAATATCGTGCGCAGATGAAGTGTTTTCCGTAATCCCGCTTATTAGCGTACTTCCGCAGAATTTCCCAAGCGGCACTTTTGTTACCGCGCATGATTATGTTTCCATCAATCCCGCGAAATTCGCAAAAAATACTGCCGCACAAGGCGGGCAATTCGAAGTGGTGAAAAACTACGGTCGTGATGACTGCGATAGCGTTAAAGTTCTGCCAAACGGCGCGTCATTCGAGCCAAACGCAGACGCGCCCACGCTGGAGTATAATTTCTATATCAACACGCACGAGGAATGCAATATCAATGTATTTCTAGCCCCAAGTAATCCGTCACGGAATACCACAATTTTGCCACTGGAACAGCAACTTCGTTTCTCCGTGCAAGTTAATGATGGCGAACGCAAAACCGTTAGCGGCTTGCCGCAAGGTTCGTTTACACCGGGGCATGGCGTAAACTGGGATTTCGGCGTGGTTAATAATGCGAGAACTATTTCAATCCCGCACGGCAAATTATCCGAAGGACTTCATACGCTAAAAATCTTCGCAGTAGACGCGGGTGTAGTGATTCAAAAAATTGTAATCGCCCCCGCTTCAGAAAAACCACAACGTCTAACCTATTCCCCTCAAACCGAACATTTCATGAACTCACTCTTCGGCCCACCAGAAAGCCATTTTGTATCATGAAATTAATCGTAGGGCTTGGCAACATAGGCGACTCTTACAAAGGCACACGGCATAATGTAGGTTTTGAAACAATCGACAAACTTTGTTATGACTTCAATATTTCAATGAAAGCAAACAAACGCTTCCGCGCCCAAATCGGTGAAGGCCGAATAGGGCGCGAAGCGGTAATGCTAGTAAAACCCTCCACCTACATGAATCTTAGTGGTGAGGCCGTTCGTGCGATAATCAACTTTTATAAACTACCCCCATCGGAAGTAATTATCATCTATGATGATGTATCCTTGCCAGTGGGGGATATTCGTGTGCGTGAACGTGGTAGCGCGAACGGGCAAAAGGGAATGCTAAACATAATAGCCCAACTGAACACAGACGAATTTCCGCGCATAAGAATAGGTGTAGGCGATAAACCCCCAAGCTGGACATTATCCGATTACGTTCTATCCCGCTTCCTAAAGGAAGAATGGGACGATATGATTAAAGGCATAACAAAAGCAGGTGATGCAGTTGAGTTAATTCTAAAAGAGGGAACAATTGCCGCCATGAATGTTTTCAACAAACGCCTACCCAAAAAAGTACAAGAACAAGAGGAGGGCGCAACATGATTATTTCATTTGCAATCAATATACCGATAATCATTATGCTTGTTGCTATGGGGATAACACTTCTATGCGGCAAAGGCGGTTCGTTACTGGCAGGCTGGAACACAATGAGCGAAGCAGAACAAGCAAAGTACGACAAAAAGGTTTTGTTCAGATTCCTTGGTTTGATGCTTATTTTATTAGCGGGGGTTACAGCACTGATTCCCATAGGCATTTACTTTGATAATCTTGCGATAGTATTCATAGCGGCGGCATTTATGCTGGTGATACCTATAGCGGCAGTTGTTTATGCTAATTCAAGTAAACGTTTTCGCAGTAAGAACTAAAGGAGTAAACCCGAATGAGCGAACGAAACAGTCATGCATTACTAACCCCTATTATGCATTCCGAAGTTTATAATAAAATCAAAACCGAGCTGTGTAAGCCCAGCAAATGCACTATCTGGGCGAACGGCGTTGTTAATGCGCAGAAATGGCATTTGGCGGCGGCGTTATTGCGTGATACATCTCGCCCTGCGTTAATCATTGCATCATCAGAGTTGAAGGCTAAGGAAATTTACGAGGATATGTACTATTTCATGCGCGAGGATTGCCGCATTTATCCTAGTCGTGATTTAATTTTCTATGCGGCAGATGTTAAAAGCCCCGATATTACGCGCCAGCGGCTTCGTGTGCTGGATAGATTGCGTTCAACAGGGACATGTGCTGATGGTTCGTTGGATTCGCCCGTGGTGATTCTTTCTGCTGAAGCGTTGTTAGACCGCATGACACCGCCCGAAACATTTCATAGGTATCGTTTGAGTTTGGCGGTGGGGGACGTTCTTGCGCCAGATGCTCTTATTCGCAAGCTTGTGCAAATGGGTTACGAACGAAGCGGGCTTGCAGAAGGAGTAGGGCAATTCGCGCTACGTGGGGGCATTTTGGATATTTTCCCAGCGGTGGGAAGTTATCGAAGCGCGGAAGCGGAGCATGAAACAAATTCCAACTTAAATGAAGGTCAAGCCCTGCGCATTGAGTTTTTCGGTGATGACGTGGATTCGATTCGCGTAATTGATTCGTTATCGCAACGCTCTGTTGAGAATGCAACCATATTTGAGATTTACCCCGTGCGGGAGTTAGTATTCGACGAAAAGCGGCTACGCGAAGCAAAGAAGAAAATTCGCAAAGCTACAGAAGTTCAAAAAGCTGCCCTAACCAAAGATGGGCGTGCAAAAGAAGCCAAAACCCTAACCGAAACAATCGACTACACCTTGGAAAACTGGAGCGAAGAACACGGAATAACCGCCAGCCAACCAGATGCATTCCTACCGTTTTTCTACGAGGAGGAAAACAATCTTCTTGATTACTTGCCCGACAACGCTGTAATTTTTTTCGACGCGCCAAACTCAATTTCTTCGCATATGGAAACAGTCTGGGCAGAGTATGAAGAAAGCATCAGCCATAGATTAATTGCGGGGCGACTTTTGCCATTGCAAATTCAAGTGATGATGACATGGGCGCAAATTTTGCATAAAACGCAAAAATTTTCGCGGGTGTTATTTTCGTTGTTGTCGGGGCAGTTGAACGATTTTCCCGACGCAACAGAAATCCCAATAACCGCACGAACATGTATGCCGCTTCGTCATAAGCCCAGCGAACTTAAAGAAGACCTTTCGCGTTGGCTTGATAAGGGTTATTTAGTCGCGCTATTGGCGGGGTCGCGGCGGCACGGCGAACAGCTTACAGCCGCCCTAAACGACATGGATATTTTATCGCGCTTCGCAGAAACGCTTTCGGGGCAGAATTTAGCGATTAACTTAGTGACAGTAACACGCGGAACGCTTTCCGCAGGTTTTGAATATCCCGATATAAAGCTCGCGGTAATATCTGACAAGGAGCTTTTCACCGCAGAGAAATCACGCCGCCGCAAACATCGCAAGCAGAAGAATGCCCAAAAAATCACCAGCTTCACAGATTTACGAATTGGCGATTATATCGTACACGATAACCACGGAATCGGCGTATTTCGCGGGATTGAGCAGGTTATAAGTGATGGTTTATCTCGCGATTATCTAAAGCTGGAGTATTCAGACGGCGGGCATTTGTATGTACAAACCTCGCAAATGGATATGATTCAAAAATATATAGGCGGGCGCGAAGACACAAAACTAAACAAACTAGGCGGCGCAGACTGGGCAAAAGCAAAAACACGAGCGCGGCAAGCCGTGGAAATTCTGGCGGCAGATTTAGTAAAATTATATGCCCAACGTCAAGCCGCCAAAGCCCACGAATACGCCCCCGATACTGTTTGGCAAACAGAATTTGAAGCGGCATTCCCATACTCTGAAACAGACGACCAAGTAACCGCAATAGAAGACGTAAAGCGCGACATGGAATCTCCGCGTGTGATGGATAGATTAATTTGCGGTGATGTTGGTTATGGCAAAACAGAGGTAGCAATTCGTGCCGCGTTTAAGGCAATTCAAGATGGCAAGCAAGTTGCGTACCTCGTTCCCACGACAATTCTTGCGCAACAGCATTACAGCACATTTGTGTCACGCATGAAAAGTTATCCCGTGACAGTGGAGCGGCTATCTCGCTTCCAATCCCGCAAAGAACAACAACAAACTCTAAAAGACCTAGAAAAAGGCACAGCAGACATAGTAATAGGAACACACAGGCTCTTGTCGAAGGACGTGAAGTTCAAAGACTTGGGTCTAATCATCGTTGACGAAGAACAACGCTTCGGAGTAGGTCACAAAGAAAAGCTAAAAGAAATGCGTACCAACGTAGATGTTTTAACATTAACAGCCACGCCGATTCCGCGTACATTGCATTTCAGTTTAACGGGAATCCGTGACATGAGTCTCCTAGACGAACCACCCGAAGCCCGTCAACCAATCCAAACATATGTAATGGAATACAGCGCGGAATTTGTGCGTGATGCAATAAGCCGCGAACTTGCGCGAGGTGGGCAAGTATATTATCTGCACAATCGTGTGCGTAATATTTCGGAAGAAGCCGCCAGAGTGCAGGCGTTAGTTCCGCAAGCGCGAATAGCCTTCGCTCACGGGCAGATGTCCGAAACTGAATTGGAAAACATTATGCACGACTTCATAGACGGCGAGTTAGATGTTTTAGTTTGCACAACCATAATCGAAACGGGGCTGGATATTCCCAACGTAAACACAATAATAATTCAAAACGCCGACCACATGGGGTTAAGTCAACTTTATCAGCTACGCGGACGCGTTGGGCGTTCTAGCCGATTGGCTTATGCTTATTTGATGTATCGCCGCGATAAAGTTCTTAGCGAAGAAGCCGAAAAGCGTTTGAAAACAATTCGCGAATTTACCGAATTTGGTGCAGGTTTTAAGATTGCTATGCGTGACTTGGAAATTCGTGGTGCGGGGAATCTGCTTGGTCAGCAACAGCATGGGCATATGGATTCAGTCGGCTATGACATGTATTGCAAATTACTAGCCGAAGCAGTGGGCGAACTTCGCGGCACACCACCACCAGTAACATACGAAACAAATATCGACATAAGTGTAGACGCATTTATCCCTCCACGCCTAATAGCCGACGAGCAACAAAAGCTAGAGATATACAAAAAAATCTCGCTAATAGCCACCCAGCAAGATTACTACGACGTGCAGGAAGAAATAGAAGACCGCTACGGCACAATGCCCCCACCAGTAGTAAATCTTCTGGACGTTGCCCTAATGAAAGCCGAAGCCCGCGACCTAGGTGTAATAGGCATAGCACAAAAGGGGCTAAACATAGTCCTAACCTTCCGCGACAACGCTCCAGTAGACCCCGACAAAATATTTCAAGCCATAACCCTAAACCCAGCACGATTGCTATTCACAATGTCGCAAAATCCATACATTACAATCCGCGCCTACAAAGGAGAAAAGCCCCCAGAAGATGGCGGAGTAGCACGAATCAAAGAAATCCGAGGGTTGCTTGCTAGTTTAAAAGATTAAGAGATAAAAGATTAAAAGATTAAAGATTAAGACCTTGGGACGCTGTCCCAAACCCTGCAAGGGAGCGCAGCCCCCTTGACCCCGCTTTTTTGGATTTTGCATTGAGTGGAATCGCTGTAGTTAAAATAAATCTCTAGGAGAGAAGTTTTTATGGTGAAAAAAGTATTTATTGGTGTTTTGTTTATGTTATTCGCGGCAGTAATTGTATTGCCTGTTTCAGCGTACACTGATGCTGAAAATGGCGAATATGAAAATGCCGTTCTAGTTCCATACGAAAATGCAGAGGGCGAAATACAAGACCTTTCGCATTATTTCTGTGACGAAAATTTTCTGGCGGCAGTTCGCGAACGCGCAGAGCTTTATTATTACGAGCCGCTAACTTCCGAGCATTTGTATGTTATAGATTCGCTAGACCTTTATGGTATAGACATCAGTTGCTTTGCTGGGATTGAACTTCTTGTAAATTTGGAAACTTTGCATGTGCCGTTTAATTATCTGGCGCATACATGCCGCACCATTCTTGACATGCTCCCCGACGACGAGCCAATCGAAGAATATGCACCTCCCATCTACGAAGAAGAAGACCCCGAACCATTACCACCAACCCACTCCGAAATAAATCGCGAAATACTATACAACGCAATCCCATGGGAGGAACTGCTAGACTCCCTAGAGCGCGAAAGCACTCTAACCCTATCAGTAGACCTGCGCCGTCACGACCTAGACACATGGGACATCATGCGCGTGGAGGAAGTTTCGCCAGATACCACATCAGTAGTGCTTGCGTGGTTGCTGGTGGGTATAGTTTTCGCAACGCTTATTGTAAGTGTAATCCATCTTGTGATTCGTATTAGAAATTCATAATTTAGGACGTGATTGTTATGCATAAAGAATACATTGGTATTGTAACGTGTTCTAACGCTGTTAATGATTTGGATTGCTGTTCAGCCCCTTGCCTGCATGATTTTGAATGTCGCACTGGAAAATTTAGTGATTATGATAAAGCTAACAGTTCGCTTGTAGGTATCATAAGCTGTTGTGGATGCCCCACATTAGGGTATCCAGAAAAAATTATGCGTAAAATTAATGCTTTAGTTGAGTTTAAGGTGACGGCTATTCATTTTAGTTTTTGCATGGTTGCATTATGTCCGTTCATTAATAAATACATCGAAATAATAAGCAGTAAATATCCTGAAATAAAGCTTGTGAAGGGTACTCATGAAGAGCGTCTGACATGCGAACAGTTTCGTGACTACGTAAAAGCTGCTTTTGATGGCGGTTATAAAATGAACGACATTATTAAACGTAGAATACCTTAACACCACAGAGAAGTAATAACTTTTTAATCAATAAAAGAATGGCTAAACACTAAAATGTGTGATTGACACATATCGGGTGTTTAGCCATTCTTTCATTATCGTTACCGAATAGAATACCAGAGTTTCAAAATAAACTGAATTACGAAAAGCGGCTATATCGCCTGCCCGTTATTCATGCGTTTTTACATAGGTTGCTATGTCCTCCAGATTGCAGTCAAGGATTTCGCATAATCTGTCAAGCGTTTTGGTTTCTACATTGTCGTTATCTTTTAGCCGATTAAGTGTTTTTTGTTCTATGTTATATTTTTCTCGCAGTCTGTATTTTGTAATTCCTTTTTCTTGCATCGTTTCCCATAACTTATTGAAAATAATCAAAATGCAAACCCCATTTCTGTGTCGCTTGACATGACGAATTATGGGGTTTATAATCCTCCCAAATAAGAGGTTTAAAATCCTCTTATCGGCACTTTGAATTTTGAAACAAATTTGTTTTGCTCGGAAAAATAATCTAAGAATAGGAGTTGAACGCATGAATAAGAATCTAGCAGAAGCGTATGATATTGCGAAACGTATGGCAGATAGAATGTATTCAGGTTTGGATTACAAGCCGCCCCCTGCGCCAGTGGTAAGTCCTCCTATAATTGTAAATTCGCCACCACCACCCGTTGCAATTGACCCAAATGCAAGCACCGAAGCCTTATTGGAGCGTGCCGCACTATTTCTCGAAGACGAGGAATGGTATAAGGCAGATGCGTATTTTGAGCGGGTTTTGGACAGTAGTCCCAAGTGTGCTTCGGCATACATAGGGAAATTGTGCGTAGAGTTGAAACTTAAAAAAGAAGAGCAACTGGCAACCAGCCAATACCATTAAGTTAAGGCATTGACATGAGAAACGGCAAAAAAGAGCAAGCATCTGAAAAGATAGTTGCTCTTTTTTGTGTAGGAAAATATGCGAAAAACACCCATAGTGTAACAAAACGGTAACAAAAAAGGCTTGACAGATAAGCAAAAAAATGTGG
>WQVV01000093.1 GCA_009785665.1 Defluviitaleaceae bacterium | reverse complement strand
TGACATATCAGCCCCGCAACAATCCTGCAAATTTGCACTATTTTCGTGAGGCTGATATGTCACTGTTTAAGCGGAAAAAGTATGAATATCCACTGCTGGAGGATTTTCTATATCATGCGATTTTTGTACCCCCAAACGAAAAACCATTCCCGCGAGATGAAATATACAAGCCCGAAATTTTTATGTACATTGATGGCTTTGGTAACAAACACGGCGATTGCGGCGTTATTGCGAAGCGCGACGGTGAAGTTATCGGCGCGGCGTGGACGCGAATTATTCCCGCGTTCGGGCATATCGACAATAGCACGCCAGAACTCGCAACGTCTGTTACACCAACTGCACGCAAACGAGGCATAGGCACGCGAATGCTAACGCATTTGTTTGAACTTCTTCGCAATCGCGGGTTTGCACAAACATCGCTTTCTGTGCAAAAAGAAAACCCAGCGACGCGATTATATCAGCGGCTGGGATATGAAATCCTTCGCGAAAACGACGAGGATTGGATTATGCTTCGTGGTCTATGACCCAGTGAAGAAATTCTTCGTAAGTGATTTCGCTTCCAGTAACTTGCAAAATAGTTTCGTATAATTCCTTTTGTGTGTAGGATAACTCAATTCCATTCATGGATAAAAACACTAGCATTACATGTGTGCCGATACGCTTATTTCCATCAGAAAACGGGTGATTCTTGATTAGTCCAAACCCTAGTCGCGCCGCTTTTTGTGGAATACTCGGAAATGCGGGTTGCCCGCCAAAAGCATGGAACGGAGCAGCAAGAGCTGAATCCAACAAACCTTCATCACGTAAACCATCTGCGCCGCCGAATCCGTCAATTAGATGACGGTGCAATGCAAGCACTTGTTCCTTTGTCAGTCGTTTCATTTGGCGAGAACCTCGTATGCTTCCCGATTTTTCTCCATTAGGCGTTGGGAAATTTGCATCACAATCTCGTCGGGTAAAACTTGTTCAGCTTCGGCACTCGAAAATTCCTCATCAACCAAACGCGCCACTTTTGAAAAATTTTCTTCTGTCATAGGCGCAAGCATACTTGTATCAATGTTCATAAACTCACCTCAAAAGTAAAATATCGAAAATATAGGATAATGTCAACCTAGATAATTCAAGGGAGCAACGTAATGAAACAATTCATTTTTGAGTACGACCTTGGGCTGGATATGAACCCAACAACAGGACGGTTAATCTTCGCGGAAGACGGAACAATTAGCGCGGAAGAAAACGGCGAAATAAAATTCACCTTCCCAGCCAAGGAAATATCAGAAGCAAAAGTACAAGCAGGAGTAGGCTGCGGCCTAATCTACGCAAACTACGAATCCCAATCTGAAACGCCCTCAAAAGAAGGGGGTGCAGGGGGCGAGTCCCCTGCTGGGGGATTGGGGGCAACGCCCCCAAGGTCTTCAAATTCGCAAAAACCCAACCGCGTACTATGCCGTTTTACCATGAGTGGACTGAAAACGGCAGGGGAGTTTTGTAAGATTGTTAATTTTTATGTTTCTTCGGGGGTGGCGGCGTTTCCTGATGAGACGGAGAAACTTGTTTGTGAAAAATGTGGGCGACCTATGGTGGCGGAAATTAGCGTCTGTGTTTTTTGTTACAATAAGTTCAGTGTTGTTGCTCGTGCGTTGGGCTTTTTGAAACCATATGCCAAAACTATTACGTTGTCGCGGATTCTGGATATTTTGTCGCTGGTGGCGTTTCTTTTGCCGCCTGTTATTATGCAACAGTTGATTGACAGACATCTTGAACCTGTTTATGGTCTGCCAAATGGAACTTGGACGCAAATTCTTTTGATTGCTGGGGTTTTGTTGTTTACGCGGGTGTTTTGTGAAGCGATTACTATTTTTGCGGCGCGGTTGTATAATCGCACTACTATTTCTGTGTTTGCAGATATGCGTTCGGCGGCGTATGAAAAATTGCAAAGCCACTCTATGACGCTGTTTGCGAAGCGCACGCCTGGTGACTTGATTCGCCGCATAATGGACGATACCGATACAGTGGGTGAGTTTCTGTCCGACCTAGCGCGTTGGGTGTTGGAAATGCTTTCGTTGTTTACGATTGCGGCGGTGATTCTTTTTATTGCGGATTGGCGGCTTGCGCTGTTGATTCTTGTACCTGTGCCTATTGTTGCGGTTATTCTGTGGGCGTTCCAAAAAGTTTTGCACGCCCGCTTTGAACGCCAATGGCGTAAAAGTTCACGAGTTAATTCTATTTTGCACGATATTATTAAGGGGATTAGAACAGTAAAATCTTTTGGGAACGAAAAACGCGAAATCGCGAAGTTTTCAAAGGCTAATCACGACCTTGCTTCTATTTCTTCGCAGAATGAAGTTCTTTGGGGCGTGATGTTCCCTCCTATGGGATTTTTAATTGGCATTGGCGAATTTTTAATTCTGTTTGTGGGTGGTATGATGGTTCTTAATGGGAGTCTTTCCCTTGGAACTATGGTGCTGTTTAATATGTATCTGTGGGCAATTTATGAGCCGCTTCGTTGGCTTGTAAACGTACCGCGCTGGATGGCAAATACCACCACAAGCATGGTAAAGGTCTTTGAACTTCTGGACGACGAAAGCGAAATAAAAGAAATAACCGCACCTAAGAACGTACCAATTGCAGGCAAGGTAGCCTATGAAAATGTTCACTTTGGGTATAAGTCATACGAGCCTGTACTAAAGGGCATAAACCTAGAAATTCAAGCGGGTGAAATGATTGGTCTTGTAGGAAAATCGGGCGTGGGCAAGTCAACCTTAATCAACTTAGCAATGCGTCTGTACGACCCAAACAACGGGCGCGTAACTATAAACGAAACTGACTTGCGCGATATGTCGCCAGCACATTTGCATGAAAATACGGGCGTGGTGTTTCAAGATAGTTTTCTGTTTGCGGGAACTTTCTTCGATAACATTGCCTATGGAAAACATGGCGCGTCATTGGAAGATGTAATCGCCGCCGCGCAAGCCGCCAACGCGCATGATTTCATTACGCAAAGCCCAGACGGCTACAACACCCTAATAGGCGAAGGCGGTCAAACCCTTTCTGGCGGCGAACGCCAACGGCTTTCTATTGCTCGCGCAATAATAAAAAACCCCGACATTCTAATCCTAGACGAAGCAACTTCTTCCCTAGACGTAGAAACCGAAGCTTCCATACAAGAAAGCCTTGCGCGCATAACAAAAGGCCGCACAACAATAGCAATAGCCCACCGGCTTTCAACCCTGCGCAACGCCGACCGCCTAGTAGTGCTAGACAAAAAGGGCGTAGCAGAAGTAGGCACTCACACCGAACTTTTGAAGCAAAAAGGCATTTATTACGACCTAGTAATGGCGCAAAGAAAAAGTAGCCGCGAAGATTAGTGCGTGTTTCCACTACGAACCTACGGTCAATAATTTCGAGCCGTCCTAGGCTATGCTAGGACGGCTCGAAATTTAATACGTATAAGAGATTTGGATAAGTACGAAACACGAAAAAGCGCGAAAGAAATAAATGCTTGATGTTTTTCCTGTTAGTGGTAAAATGAACATGCACCAAGGGCGTTATTTCGGCTGACCTCTGGAAAGGGGGAAGCCATGACTGTGATTCCAATGACACTGTTTGAAATTTTGAGTGTTATTCTTATGATTATTGCTCTCGTTATAGCTTGGGACTCTCACAGGAAAAAGAAGTAAGCCGCCCTTAGAAGAGGCATAACGGCTTATTTAGCACCACAATATAACGTAACAATAATATTTGTGGGGTCAGTCGGTAACGCCCTAGGTGTGTTCAGAAGTCAGTGTTTTCCGCACTGGCTTCTGTTCTAACTATGGTTATTATACACCGCATTGTGGTGTATGACAATGCTTTTTCGGGGGATTTTATAGAATGTTTTAACGGGTATAAGTCTAGCGCATTTTTCGGAAAATTTGTTTTTTCATATATTATATGAAATTTTGCCGTTGCGAAAAGCGCAACTGGCTTCGTGATGTATGCGTGGTCTATCAATACATATTATCAGCGATACGCGGCTATGCCGCCGCCTTGCTGGGTTGGAGATTGTTCTTGTGCTGGCTGGTTGCGGTCTTGCCACCATTCTACTATGCGGAAGCGCACTGCTAGTTCTGGTGATTTTTCTTCTTGGTGCATTAGTAGGCGGAAGCCTTCTTCGGAGATTGTTTCGTTTAGTATTTGGCGGGATTCTTCGGTTGCGGTCATGTCTACGTAACATAGCGGCGGAAACATCAGACACCACCAATTTTGACCTTCGCCATTGCCTATTGTTATTTGCACGGCTTCGTATTTGCCTGATGGGAAGGCTATGTTTCCATAAAATTGCGTTGGGAAGAAAACGGTTGACATGTTGGCGGTTACGCTATGGTTGAATCCTGCTTCGCGGATTACGTTTTCCGCGTGTTCTTGAAATTCTGGGAGTAGAGCGGTTAGGGTTGCTCTTGTGGATTCTATATCTGTTGCGGTGGATAGGGTTTCTGCGAAATGCTCCAGAAGTTCTTTGCTTACGTGGTCTTTTAGGGCTTGGTCTTCTTCGTTGTCGCTGTGAGCCATTACGTGAAATCTTATTACGTTTTCTGAAATATTTCTTTGTGTCGTTTCTGAATATACATATGTGAACGCTGCCACGCCTAGGGCAAGTAACATTCCTATGCACACTGACACTGCTAGTATTTTGCCTTCTTCTTTAATTAACTCTAGCATTTCTAGTCCCTCTTTTCCTTTATTTTGTAACCAAATTCTTGCCGCCTGTGAGAGGTTTTATACATTGACAATGCCTAGAAAATGCCCTATAGTTTACGAGCATGTTAAATTGACCGAAAGAAGGATATTTAATGAAGAAAAGTGACAAGTGGATAAAAGGTTTTATCCCAATGGTTTTGATGAGTTTTTCAACAGGGTCGGTGTATTGCTGGACTTTGTTTAGAGAAGACATTAGGACGTTGCATCCCGTTTTTACTAACGATATTCTTACATGGTGCTTTTCATTGGCATTGTTTTGCCTAGGTATGTCGGCCGCGTTTGGCGGCGGGCTTGTTGAACGAAATGTTAAAAAAGCTTCACTTTATACGTTTATATTTTTTACTTTGGGTTGGTTACTTACGGGCATTGGGGTTCATATCGGCGGAACGGCTGGGGTCGTTTTGGCGTTGATTGGATTTGGGCCTGTTCAAGGAGTCGGCTTGGGGCTTGGGTACTTAACCCCCGTTAAAACCATGATGATGTGGTTTGATGGGAAAAAAGGCTTTGCGGCTGGGCTGGCAATTGCGGCGTTTGGTCTTGCGGGAATTATTGGCAACCCGATTATTGGTGTTTTGTTAAATGCCTTCCAAGGCAGACCATATATCGTGTTTTATATTTTAACAACATTGTATGGTGTGTCCTGCTTTGTAGCATTCATTTTAATCGACCGTCCACCGCTAAAGGCAGAAGACGCGGCGGCACGGACGCTTCCTATTCGCGAAGTTATTTTCAATCAGAAATTTATTTTCTTGTGGCTCGTGCTTTTTATAAACATTGCTGGCGGTTTGGCTCTTATGAGTCACGAACAACAAATTTACGTTTTGCTGGGAATGGATTTCCAAACCCAACGCGCTTTAATTGTTGCGTTTTGTAGTATAAACGCGGGTTCTAACCTTGTAGGTCGACTTATATGCGCGTCCTCGCAAGACAGAACGCCCAAAAAGCATTTGCCCTACTACGTAATGACAATCGCGTCAATAGTGGTGCTAGTACTAGCATTTTTCCTTCAAAGCCCCGCTGTTGGTATGGGAACGGGCATTGCAGTAGGCGTTGCGGTTGCGATAGGAACAATCTTCGTAATCCAGTTCTTCTTCGGTTGCGGCTTTGCTTGCCTTCCAGGCATTCTTGACCAAAACTACGGCATGAAACAACTAGCCACAATTCAAGGCGTAATTCTAACAGCGTGGGCAATTGCCGCATTAGTAGGCCCACAAATTGCCTCACGAATACTATATCTAGGCGGCAACCCAGTAGATGGTGCCGATGGCATATACTCAACAGGCAGCCTATCCACCTTAACGACCCTATACATCATACTAGCAGGTTTATTCGTAGTACAATTCATATTCTTCCTACTATTCGTAAGGGCGTGCAAGAAGTCCCCACCAGAACATTTGGCACAGGCTTAGTGATTAAAGATTAAAAGATTAAGACCTTGGGGGAGAGGAACTTGTGAACAAGTTCCTCTCCCCCAAACCCCCTCTCCTCAAAACTTTAATTTTGCGGCTATACATGAGTGGTCAGTTCTTAAATTTCTTCTCATCTATAGGCGCAAATGAAAAAGTTTTTTGGAGAGGGGGTGTGGGGGAGAACCTTTTCTTCAGAAAAGGTTCTCCCCCACGGTTTTATCTCTAGGAGTTAGCATGAATGAAAATTTTTAGGAAAATTTTTACTCGTATGCACCTGACGCTGTTTTTGCTGTTTTTGCAAATGGTCGCGCTTGGGGTCTTTGCTGGGTGGATTGTTCGTGCTTCTGTTGTTGTTTATTATGTTGGGGTTGTTGTTAGTATTTTGGTTTTTTCGTTTGTGCTTAAAAAGGACGAGGCGGCCGTTTATAAGATTACTTGGTTGGTTGTTGTTTTGGCGTTTCCTTCTGTTGGTGGGGTTCTTTATTTGTTTTTTGGTAATAAACGGCCTGTTCGGCGGATTTCTGCGCATGTTAAGCAACATGCCTTGATTGCTAAACTTTTGGACGCTGATGGTAATTTGCCGTTTATTAACCAGATTCAATGTGGGCGTATGTATAGTTTGATGCAGTATATTCGTAGTTTGTCCAGTTATCATGCTTATCGGAATACGGAAACTAAGTATTATCCCATGGGCGAGCTGATGTTTGAGGACATGCTTGCGGAAATTGAAAAAGCGGAAAAGTTTATTTTTTTGGAATTTTTTATAATCAAGTCGGGCAAAATGTGGGACGCGCTTTTGGATTTGCTTGCGAAAAAAGCTGCGGAGGGCGTGGAAGTTCGGCTTATTGTTGACCATCTTGGCTCGCATAAATTGTTTACGCGGGCTTATTTGCGTGAGATTCGGAAGCTGGGTATTCGTGTGATGCGGTTTAATCCTATGGTTCCGTTTTTGCTGTTGTTTATGAATAATCGCGACCATCGGAAGATTTTGGTTGTTGATGGCAAGGTTGCATTTACTGGCGGAATTAATATTGCTGATGAATATATTAATGTACAAAGGCGTTTTGGAATTTGGAAGGACACGGGTTTGCGTTTGCGTGGTGATGCCGTTTGGAGTTTTACGCTGATGTTTATTGAAATGTGGGACACTTTTTGTAAGCAAGATGAGCATATTAGCGATTATGAGGCGTACAAAGTTAAGTCGCATGATGGAATTGCTACTGACGGTTTTGTGATTCCATACGGCGACAGCCCGCTTGATAACGAGCAACTTGCCGAGAATGTGTATGTAGATATTCTTTCGCAGGCGGAGCATTATGTTTATATTTTCACGCCATATTTGATTATTAGCGAGAAGTTTGTTAGTGCGCTTCAGCTTACCGCAAAACGTGGCGTTGATGTTCGTATTATTACACCAGGGATTCCCGACAAGAAGCTGGTTTTTCGTTTGACGCGTTCGTATTATCGGTATTTGCTGGAAGCTGGCGTAAAAATTTACGAGTATTCATCAGGGTTTTTGCACGCAAAGAGCATGGTTTGCGATGATGAAATCGCCGTAGTAGGTACAATAAACCTAGACTATCGCAGCCTTTATCTACACTTTGAATGCGCCGCACTGTTATACAATGTAAGCGTAATCAAAGACATTCGTGACGATGCTCTTCGCGTCGCCGAAGACGGCCGACAAGTAGCACTAACCCCCGTAAGGTGGCGGCTATGGAACGATTTACTCGAAGCAGTTTTACATTTATTCGCGCCGCTTATGTAGAAGGTCAAAAGATTTAAGTTCAAAAGATTTTAAGTTCAAAAGATTTAAGACCTTGGGACGCTGTCCCAAACCCTGCAAGGGGACGCAGTCCCCTTGACCCCGCTTTTTTGGGGTTTGCATTGAATGGAATCGCTGTAGCTTTGCAGGTAGTTACAATATATAGGAAGGGTTTTTGATATGATGTTTAAACTTTTTACAGATGTGCATGATTTTTACCGTGAATCTTTTGATTTGCTTATGCGGCATGAAGCGCAAAATTCGTTGGTTTTGGGTAATTTGATTATTGGGCATGAGGGTACGGATAAATCTGAATGGCGCGACCCTGCAAAGTGGTTGATGGCGACTGTTGAAAATGAAAACGGCGTACAACTGGTAGCTTTGAGAACGCCGCCGCATCATTTGACCATGTATGCGAAAGATAATCGTATAGATGACGAGGTTTTGGAATGCTTGGTTAAAGGGCTTGCGGGGCATGAAATCACTGGGGTAACTACGGAGAAGGAATTGGCTTCTCGGTTTGCGAAGGCGTATTGTGATGTTAATGGTTTGGCATATGAAACGGAGTTCAACCAACGTGTGTATGAACTTTCGCGAGTAAACCCCGTGCCACGAGTGGGGACGTTACGCCGTGTGGAAAAGCGTGATATGTCTTTTCTGCCGTTTTGGGTTGAAGGTTTTCATTTTCATGTTGGCGTGGATAAGTCTGCCGAAATGATGAAAGTTCCCCAAGATTGGGACGTTTACCACAATCGCATTTTGCACCGAAAACTTTACATTTTGGAAGTAGAAGGCATTCCTGTTTCAATGGCGGGGATTCCGCGGGCTACGCCTACGATTTGCGCAGTTGGGCCTGTTTATACGCCGCCTTATTTTCGAGGGAAGGGATATGCTACTTCCTGCGTGGCAAAACTTAGCCAACTGCTACTTGACCAAGGGTTTGCAAAATGCGCATTGTACACAGATTTAGCAAACCCCACGTCAAACAGCATTTATCAGAAAATCGGGTACACGGCTATTTGCGATTCTATTATGTTGAACTTCGTTGAGAAGTAAAGGTGCAGCGAGTATTGAAACAAAAGAAGAATACGAAATAGCGCAAGACGAACTTCCATAACCGCATGAATACACGTCCCCGCATTTTCTCGTTGATTAGACGCAGATAGCAACAGATGAAACATATGAGATAATTGGTTTGCATTATAACGAAGACAAGTCTATTTTTGAGAACAACAAAGATTTGATTTTGGCGATTGCAAGGACGCTAACCACGCGTTGATTTGTGTACGGCTTATATCCCCGCCGTCGTTGCCGAATGGGTTGGGGATTGTGTGGGCTTGTTTGCCGTTGGCGATTACTGCCATTCCTAGGTATGCGTAGCAACCGTTTATGCCGTCGTGGTCTGCGCGGCCTGCGAATCTTCGGGTGTTGCCTTCGCCTGCTACTATTTTGTTTAGGGCTAGGCATTCTGTTATTGTGTTTGGTGCGCCTTCTGCTGATATTATTCCTGCGAATCCGCCTGCTACTTCGTTGCCGTAAACCGCGCCTTTTGATGATGAAAATTCTATTCGAGAGGCGTTTGTTATTTCGCCTACGAAGCCGCCTGCGATTCCGTTTGTGTCTAGCGCGATTATGTCGCTGGTGGAATGAGAACGTGTTACGCGGCTACGCCCCGATAATAGCCCAACAAAACCGCCAGCTAGGGAGTTTTCGCCGTCGTTTTCAACATAGCTGAAAGCACGGCAACGTAGAAATTCCGCGCCTAGATTGCCTGTTTTGACATCAGGAAATTCCGTGCCGTTCACGCGGGCGGCGAAGCCTGCTGTAAAACTGCTGTCGCCAGTTGTGCGAACTTCTGCCGCCGCGTAGCAATTTTTAAAAACGGCATTATCATGCACCAATCCGACGAATCCGCCGACTGCTTCCAGCCCGCTTATGGACGCAAATTCTGCGCCACATGAAACAAAACTTCCGCTACGTATTTCCCCCGCAACCCCGCCAGAAGATGCGGCGTTTGTGGCGAAACGTCCGTTTAGCAAAACTGCGTTTTCTACTGTGCAATTTTCCAAATACCCCGCGATTCCGCCAACTGCACGAATTTGCGGCAAAGCAAAATCGTAATCCGCGCCAGATATACATAAGTCAGACACAAGAATATTCGTCATATGTGTGTTGGTGGCTTTTCCAGTCAGCCCGCCTATTACTGCGTTGTCATTACCATTATCGCACGTAAAAGTATTCGCAGAAATTTCCGCGCCAACAATTTTTACATTCTCAAAACTCGCGCCGTCAACTACCCCAAACAAACTCTGCGAAAGCCCACGAATAACAAACCCCGCGCCGTCAAAACTTCCGCTAAACGCAAGTTCCGAACAGCCAATGGGTGTCCATTCGCCAAACTCTAAATCTATATCCGCCGCAAGTACATAATCGCCTTGCGCTTCAATTCGCCGTAAATCTTCCGCCGAATGCACAACAACCCTACCGCATTCGCCGCTTGATAAAATTTCTTTCGCAATCACTGTTTCGGGCAAAAAAAATAACGCCAGCAAAATTATCGCAATTCTCACGCTAATCACCACGCATTATTATTTTCCGTCATCAATAAACTATACACTATCACAATAACGCGTCCGTCGAATACCATAGTATTAAAAGAACGAAGAGAGGCTTGACAATGAACAACCCAAAAACAGCATGGTTACTGCATTTGCTACAAGGCGCAGGCGGCGAGACGGTACAAGGAATGCCAGATTTTCCGCCAGAGATGCCACCATGGAATGTAATAATTTCCATGCGCGACAAGCTACCCCCGCACGAGCAACGCGTAGTAGACCTCATGGTCAAGCTAGACGAGGTAAAGGATTTACTCGACGAGATTCAGTGTGCGCAGATTTAGGGATTTAAAGATTAAAAGTCAAAAGATTTAAGACCTTGGGGGAGAACCTTTTGTAAAACAAAAGGTTCTCCCCCAAACCCCATAGGCACTTACTTTAGCACAAATGGCGTAATCAAGCCGTTTCTTGGACAAATAATGGCTTACTTAAACATTTTCAAGTGCCATTTTAGCCCCAGTTTGGGGTGAAATTCATCAAAATCCAAGTAACCTTTACCGCTGAAAG
>WQVV01000092.1 GCA_009785665.1 Defluviitaleaceae bacterium | reverse complement strand
GGAAAAACTTATCCGCGAAAATCTGGAGACATTGGGCGTTTCTGCCCCCGAAGAAGAAATTCTCGACCTCGTGGATAAGCATACGCGTACCGAAACTTATCAGGCTATGGAGGCCTTCATTTATAACTTAAACACCATGCACTCACGGGCAGGGGCGCAAGTACCGTTTTCCAGCATTAACATTGGAACTGACACCAGTCGCGGTGGGCGCATGGTTACAGAATGTTTCCTTCGCGCATATGAACGCGGGTTGGGCAAAGGCGAAACGCCTATTTTTCCGAATCTGATTTTTAAATTGCGTTACGGTGTTAATTTCGACGAGGGCGACCCGAATTACGATTTATTCCACCTTGCTATGCAGGTTGCTTGTAAACGGCTTTTCCCAACATTTTCATTCCAAGATGCAAGCTTCAACAATGTTTTCAATGGCGAAGATGTAGCATATATGGGATGTCGCACGCGGGTTATCACTAATGCAAATGGGCCTTCTGTTACCGACGGGCGGGGCAATTTGAGTTTTACTTCGATTAATTTGCCGCGTCTTGGCATTCGGGCGGGTAAGGATATTGGGAAATTTTATCGCCTGCTGGACGAGACTATGGATAAAGCTGTTAAACAGTTGCTAACGCGCTATAATTTGCAAAAAAATCTGCGAGTGAAGGATTTCCCATTCTTGATGGGGCAACAGCTCTATCTTGATAGCGACGGTCTTAAACCTAATGACCCGATTGAAAAGGCTATTAAACACGGCACTTTAAGTGTTGGGTTTATTGGGCTTGCTGAATGCCTTGTTGCGCTAACGGGGCATCATCACGGCGAAAATCAAGGTAGTCAAGCACAGGGTATTTCTATAGTTAGCTACATGCGTCGCATTTGCGACGACGCTTCCGCTAAACATGGTTTAAACTTCTCATTACTAGCCACTCCTGCCGAGCAATTAAGCGGAAAATTCGTAAAACTAGACGTAGAAAAATACGGCGAACTATCGGGCATAACCGACAAAAAATGGTATACCAATTCTTTCCACGTCCCAGTGGAATGCAATATCACCGCGCTGGAGAAAATAGCTATCGAAGGGCAATATCATCAATACTGCAACGCTGGGCATATATCTTATGTAGAGCTTTCCTCTGCGCCAGGTCATAATATCGAGGCATACGAAAAAATTATCCGTGCAATGGCAGAGGCAGACATGGGTTACGGTGCAGTAAACTTCCCACTAGACATCTGCCGCGACTGCGGAAAACAAGGTTTGCACAATAGCGAAACCTGCACCGCTTGCGGTAGTGATGACATCAGTAGAGTTCGTCGCATCACGGGCTATCTTTCCACTCTCGACAGATTCAACGATAGCAAACTAGCAGAGGAGCAAAGCCGCAATAAGCATGATAAATAAGCGGCGGCAAAGCCGCATTTCGCTGACGACCTGTATTGGTAAGCTAACGCATACGTCTCAAAGCCATGAACAGTTTCCAAGGCAATAAATAACCGGCATAGCGCCTTTCGCCGATAACCTGCATTCTTTGCCACATACACATCTTGAAGCCAGTTGCAGTTCATAGACAAAAAAGGAGTTTTTAATCGTGCGAATAGCTGGGATAACATACGAAAGTTTAGTAGATGGGCCAGGCATACGAGTGGTTATTTTTGTGCAAGGTTGCGACCTTGGTTGCCCCGAATGCCACAATCCAGATAGTCATTCGCGAGTGGGCGGGCGCGAGCATACCGTTCGCGAAGTCATTCGGCTAATGAAAAAAGTTGGGCCTGCCAGAAAAATGGTTAAGGGTGTAACATTTTCGGGCGGCGAGCCATTCTTGCAAGCGGGCGACTTAGCGCAAGTCGCATTTGAAGCAAAACGAATCGGCTGGGACGTAACCACCTTCACAGGCAACACATACGAAGACCTAATAAGCCGCGAAGACGCAGATGTTCAAGCCCTATTAGACCTAACCGACTACCTAATAGATGGCCCATACATTCGCGAACAACGCGACTTAGACCTAAAATTTCGCGGTTCAACAAACCAACGCATCATAGACATGAAAGCCACTCGCAAACAAAATGGGCGCGTGAAATTGTTTTATGGATAACAACCCAAGCATTACTTAACAATTTTGTACGATGTATAGAGGAAAACAATGTATCGAATCATATGCAACAGCTTGAAGAATTACGCAAGCGATTTCGACAATAACATCGAAGACCCACGTTATCGGCAAGTGTACTTTTTGCGGCTGGTGGAAGATGTCGCGGAGTATTCGCGCCACAAAGCCGCTAACACATGGGAATATCAAATGTTGTCACAATTTTTATGGGCGTTGCGTGATTGCGAAAGGTCGCAACAAATTCTTCATGAGTTACGAATGCTGGGCATTCATGGAGTTTCCCAGCTAAGCGATTCTGATTTTTCGGAAACAAACCGAATATGGCAAATGTTTCTTAAAAAAGCATACTGGCGAGATTAAAGGAGAATGAAAAATGTTACAAGACTACCTAGCATCAAAACCACTAAACGAACTTAGCACGGAAATGATTGCATTTACGGCAAACCTTGAAATGGTTGCAAAAAAGCATCCGCAAGTGGCAAAAAGCATCTTAAAAGAGCTAATCGACCAGCGAAGCCACCTAAAACTAATCGCAAGCGAAAACTACTGTTCGTTATCGGCGCAGAGCGCGATGGGCAATTTACTTACAGACAAGTACGCCGAAGGGTTCGTAGGTAACCGCTTCTACGCAGGTTGCGACAATGTTGATAACATAGAACAAATGGCGTGCGACGAAGCAAAAAAGTTATTCAATTGCGAACATGCATACGTACAGCCGCATTCGGGTGCAGACGCTAATTTAGTAGCGTTTCTTGCGGTGTTGCGCATGAAAGTTCAAACGCCCATGATGGACAAGCTTGGCGAAAAAAATCTCTTGAACATATCGAAGGCAGAATGGGACGAAATCCGTGCGGCAATGGGTAATCAACGACTTTTGGGCATGGGGCTTTATTCAGGCGGGCATCTTACGCACGGATATAGGCATAATGTTTCCGCGCAACTTTTCGAGGTTTACAACTACAACGTAAACGAAGAAACAGGTTTGCTCGATTACGACGAACTGCATAAACAATTACAAGAAGTAAAGCCGCTAATTTTCCTAGTAGGCTTTAGCGCGTACCCGCGCAATATCGACTACGCCCTTCTACGCAAATACGCCGACGAAGTAGGCGCGGTTATGATGGTTGATATGGCTCATTTCGCAGGGCTTGTTGCAGGCGGCGCAATCAGTGGCGTTCACAACCCTGTGGCATACGCCGATATTGTCACCACCACCACCCATAAAACCCTACGCGGCCCACGCGGCGGAATGGTGCTATGCAAAGCCGAATACGCTGAATATGTAGACAAAGGCTGTCCTCATGTTCTAGGCGGCCCACTACCCCACGTAACTGCCGCAAAAGCAATAGCCTTCAAAGAGGCCAACACAGACGAATACAAAACCTACGCCCACAAAGTAATAGAAAACGCCCAACACCTAGCCGCCGCGCTGGTAGAAAAGGGCATTCACGTACAAACAGGCGGCACAGAAAACCATATAGTGCTACTAAACGTAGAAAAACTAGGGCTAACGGGTCGTCAAGCCGAATCAGCCCTACGCGAATGCGGTCTAACCCTAAACCGAAACACCCTACCCAACGACAAATTCGGGCCATGGTACACCAGCGGTCTTCGCCTAGGAACACCAGCCACAACCACCCTAGGCATGGGCAAACCAGAAATGCAAGAAATAGCCGATATAATAGCCACCTTACTACAAAAAATCACTGCCGCCCCCGACAAAAAGGGCAATCCCTCAAAAGCCAAATACATCATAGATGAATCCGAAAAAGCCCAAGCAATAAAAAGAATCCATACAATCCTAAAAAAATATGTACTCTACCCCGAAATAGACGTAGACTTTTTGAAAAGCTATTTTTAGAACCTGTTGCTTGACACTGCACCTCGAAATTATGCGGTATTTAATTTTCAAATTTCCGCATACTAACGATAGATACAGGAGGTGTAGAAGATGGACAAACACAAAAAATCGGGTGACAGCGATGGTCTGACGGGGACGCTGGAAACTGCCAATGATTGGATTCGCGAAACCGAAGGAACAAAAGTACAAAACCCCAACCAAAACAATCAAATTCATAAACAGTCTCTCGGGTCTAACGCCCGACGATAACCAAAACAGCCACTGCGCTGAGTATCTTTCGGTACTTTGCCAGTGGCTGTTTTTAATTAAGGCGTGTTCCCACTACGGAAACGACACGCTTTTTGGTCAATTTCGCGCCACTCTGCGTCGGGATTTCGCTTGCGTCCTTCTAGGACGCGGCGCGAAACCCTCCTTGATTGGCACAAAATTGCCGCAAAAATCGTGCCGTTTCTGTAGTGGAAACACGCCCTATAATCTCGCAGTTCGTAAAAAATCTTTAATCGACGGTTCTTCTCTAGCGGATTTTCGTGGTTGTGCCTTTACCAATATGCAATGTTGTGAAGTATTATTTTCGGCATTCATTGCATAATAACTTTGGAAATGAGGTATCTTTATGAACAATGAAGGCTGGAATCTTGAACATTCTTACACGGAACTCCCCCAAATATTTTACCGTAATCAAAACCCGAAATCTGCACCGACTCCGCAAATGTATATCTTTAACCATCGGCTGGCTGAAACATTGGGGCTTAATTCAGATGAATTGAGTATCGCACCCGAAATATTTGCAGGGACGATACTTCCTCACGGAGCAAAGCCTATATCTCAAGCCTATGCAGGGTATCAATTCGGACATTTTGCCATGCTGGGCGATGGTCGAGCAGTTGTTCTTGGTGAGCAAATTGCACCAGATGGTCGCAGATTTGATATTCAATTGAAAGGTTCGGGGCCCACGCCTTTTTCTCGCAGAGGCGATGGTTATGCTGCTCTTTTGCCCATGCTTAGGGAATATATAATCAGCGAAGCTATGTTTTATTTGGGTATCCCTACGACACGCTCCTTGGCGGTCGCGCTTACTGGGAAAGATGTTTACAGGGAAAAGATTTTGCAAGGTGCTGTTTTAACACGAGTTGCGTCAAGTCACATAAGGGTAGGGACTTTCAACTACACAGTCGCATTCGGTACGCAGGAAGACACTCGGTTGCTTGTAGATTATTGTATTAGAAGGCATTTCCCTAAACTTGAAAACAATGAAAACAGATTTGTATTATTTCTTAGGTCAGTTGCCGAACGTCAAGCGGATTTAATCGCAAAATGGCAATTAGTTGGATTCATTCACGGTGTAATGAACACCGATAACATGACAATTTCTGGCGAAACAATTGATTATGGGCCATGCGCTTTTATGGATATATATAATCCAAATACTGTATTCAGCTCAATAGATACAGAAGGGCGTTACGCATACAAAAATCAGTCCCAAATGGGTGCTTGGAATTTATCCCGCTTTGCAGAATCGCTGTTACCTCTGTTTCATGAAAATCAAAATAAAGCTGTAGAAATGGCTGAAAAAGAAATATCACACTATTGGAAATATTATAATGACAATTGGTTGACAGGCATGAAAACTAAATTAGGGATTATTGATAACGAATCGGAAGATGCTTCGTTGGTTGCAGAATTGTTGGATTTGATGGCAACACATAAACTTGATTATACAAATACCTTCCGTTCCTTGTGCTTTCCAATTAAGGATTCAGATTCATTGATGCAAATACCCAAATTCGTAAGCTGGCACACAAAATGGAGCAATAGACTACACCAACAACCTCAAAGCCAACATAAAATCGCAGACGCAATGAAACAGCATAACCCTGCTGTTATCCCAAGGAATCATCATGTGGAAGAAGCTTTAGCGGCGGCAGAGAGCGGGGACGCATCTGCAATGCATAATCTGTTAGGAGCGTTGCGTAAACCTTACGAAGAATCGGAAAGATACTCTAAGCCAGCTATACACACTTGCAGCGAGTATAGAACATTTTGCGGAACATAAGCCCACTCCCCCAAACTGATTTGGGAATGAAACGCAAACCCGTTGACGGAAGTACAATCCAACTTAATCTTTTAAACCTGTATAATTGTGAAAAATCTCCATACACTATCGTTTACAAAAGTGTAGGAGATGATACGAATGACACGTTATTTAGTGCAAGCCGCACTGGCGTTTGCAACGGCAATTTCGGTGCTTATTACAGCACCTGTTATGATTGAAAAAAAAGTGGCGGCTACGGTTTTCAGCGGGGGCGCGGGGATTACAGAAGCGGGTAAAACAAAGAAGCTTCCAATTTATAGCGTTGATACGCCAGAAAAGCAGGTTGCAATTACGTTTGACGCGGCATGGGGCGCAGATGACACCGATATTCTGTTAGAAATTCTGGCGCGAAATGATGTGCTTGCAACATTTTTTTTCTGTGGCTCATGGGTGGATAAGTTCCCCGAAGATGTACAGAAATTTGCGACGGCAGGGCATGATATAGCCAATCACGGCGATACCCACGCGCATGTATCTAAACTAAACCTAGAGCAAAACAAACAGGAAATCAAAGGTTGTCACGACAAAATAAAGGCCGTAACAGGTATCGAAATGAATCTCTATCGTCCCGCATATGGCGAATACAATAACGACGTACTAAACGCCGCAGAAGAACTAAATTACTACACAATTCAATGGGACGTAGACAGCCACGATTGGATGGCACGCGGCGCAGAATACGAAATAGACCGCGTACTAAACCACAAAGACCTACAAAACGGCTCAATAATCTTATTCCACAACGACGCAAAATTCACGCCCCAGACTCTTGACACAGTAATTAAGGGCTTGAAAGAAAAAGGCTACGACCTAGTACCTGTCTCACAGCTAATCTACACCGAAAATTTTAAAATAGACCACGCAGGCAGACAGAAATCAATGAAATAGCAAGTGTTAAATAATAGCCACGCCTAAGCGCAGACCTCTTTTGCGTTTAAGCGTGGCTTTATTTAACGTTCATACTTTGTGCATTGCCTATATAAAAGCCCGCCTATATCTAAATAAATATCAGAATGAGGTTTATTTATTCGCAAAACTCAACTTTTGCGAATAAATAAATCCGTTTACGGTGCTTTTTATTGCCTGGGAAATTAAATTTGGCTTGCAAATGCATGTAATCGGCAAAAGATGGCGTATGCATAGGGGGTATTTTTTTCATGGCGGAGAGGGTTAAAAATGGAGTATGGTACTTCAAAAAGGAAAGCACGTAACCTTCTTGTAAAATGGCAATGACTACCTTATAATCGTGGCGGGAGAAGATGACGAAATAGAAAAATAATATGTTCGTCGCCCTCAGAATTAGAAACAAGCCCAGCAGGGCTAAAATATGGAGGTGTAAGGTGATAAAAACAAAACGAATTACCGCGCTATTTTTGTCTATGGCACTGATTTTAGCGGTGGTGTCGCCGTTTACGGTAGCAGCGCAGGGAGACGATTGGGATTTAACATTGCCGTCGTTAGCAGAAGCGTTTAACGAGTATTTCCTGTTTGGGAATATCTGGAGCAATCATGGGCAAATGGGCGACCCTGTAACGGTTGAGAAGTATCGTCATCATTACAACACGATTACTGCATCTAATTTGCACAAAGTTGACGCGGTTTTGGGAGCTGCGCCAAATGCATGGAACTGGAACTGGGATACAGCCGACCACATAGTAGCGTTCGCGGAAGAAAGCGATATGAAAATGGTATGGCATAATTTGATATGGCATACACAGTCTCGTTCGTGGCTAACAACCCACGCTGGCACAATAGAACCAATTACCCGCGCCGAAGCCATTGAGAACATGCATCAGTTTATCAGCACGGTGGCTGGTCGATATTCTGGTCGGATTTTCGCATACGATGTTGTAAACGAAGCGATTCATGCGACAAACTGGCCAATGACTTTGGATTGGACGCAAAATATGCGCCGCACAGGCAACGGCTTGGAAGACGACAATTTAACACGCACACGCTGGTATGATGCTTTTGCAAATGGCGCGGTTGGTGATGAATGCGGTTCGGATTATATATTCTACGCGTTTCGTTTTGCTAGAATTTACGACCCATTCGCAGTGCTGTACTACAACGATTACAACGAATTTGAGCGCAACAAACGCGAAGCAATAGCGGCAATGGTAGAAAGCGTAAACGAGCGTTGGCGCAACGACCCACTATACGACGGTCGTCTACTAATAGAAGGCATTGGAATGCAGGGGCATTACAATTTGCGCGGCTGGCCAAATACCACGGGATTAGTACGCGCTGCAATTCAGCGTTTCGCAGAAACAGGCGCGAGAATAAGCATAACCGAACTAAACGTTTACCTAGAAGGCGGCGGAATAGTCCCAACGGACGACAGGCTACCCGAGTTATTCGAGGAGCAGGCTGTTCGTTATTCGCAAATATTCAACTATTTTCTGCGCTATTCCGATAATATCGAGCGTGTAACTTTCTTCATTTGGCAAGACCTTCCCGCTCAACAGGGCGCGTGGCGTAGATGGCCGCATTCGCAACACCCCGCCCTCTTCGACCTTAACCGCCAAGCAAAACCCGCATTTTTCGCAGTATTGGACGCGCTGGAAAACCACACGCCAAATATTTCCTTGCCCTTCGTAACAGAAGAAGTAAGACACGGCAATCACCCTGAAAGATTCGGAATCCAATTCCTAGCGGAGCAATCCAATTTCGCCCCCATTACGTGGAGCATAGACGGCGAAATCCCAATTGGGCTAGAACTAATCCCATCAACAGGCGTACTAATGGGCTACTTAGCCAATGTAGACAACGGCGAATACACTTTCACAATAACCGCAGAAAACGCACTAGGAAGCGGTTCAAGAGAATTTACACTAACCGTAAACGGCACAGCAGCCGAAATCGCTGCAAGCCCATACCCCTACGCCCCACCACCGCAACCCGAAAGACCCGTAGCCCAAGCAGAACCACTAGCCGCAACACAACAACCAACAGACAACTCACCCCCTGCCACAATCGAAGCAGAAAACTACGAAGTAGAATATGTATCAGTTTCAGTATCAGAATCCGCCAACGCTAGTATTCTAAATTCTATCCTAGCAATTGCGGTACTGGCCGTAGTAGCCTTTCTGCTAAGAATCCCGCGAAAAACCTCAAAAGCAATTGAGCAATAAAAAAAGCAAGCCTATCCGAAAGGATAGGCTTGTAGCATTATCAAAGACATTAAATAGGCTCTAAAAACCTGCGGTCAATAATTTCGCCCTCCCGGTGTTACCACATTTGCAACACATTTCGCGGGCGAAGATGCGAACTGATTACTAAAAAAGCATTAGGATTACGGCTAACCGCATTGGCTGTTGCTGAAAGAGAATTTACAAAACTGGAACTACTAGTATTGTTGACAATGCGGCTAATATCTCCTCGTTCGGCGGCAGTTCGCACGTTGCTATTATTCATACGCATAGAACCGTCACGGTTTATGGTTATGCCCATTCGCCTAAGTTCATCGGGATTGTCACGGACAAGGTTTATAAGTTGTTGCTCCAACACCGTAACGTTTCGCCCTCCTTTTTCTTTAGACGAAGATAGCATATTGTTAAAGGAATTGACCACTCTGCGTACAGCCTGCACTTGTTCGTCTACGTTACTTTCACATATATTACGGCTGGCATCACGTAAATCGTTAATGCTTCTGCGAGTTCTGTCGGCATCTCTGGTAAACTGACGCAAAACTATATCAGGAATAGCCCTGCCCCTTGAACCTTGAGAACCAAACATTCGGTTTGATGAATCTCCCCCATTTCGATTTCTGTTCATAATGTCCGTTGCGTTTCTGTTCTGACTCATAATTACATGGTCTCTGATTGTCATAGTTAATCCCCCAATAAAAAAGATGCTATTGCTCTTACAAAAGAAGAATAGCACCAACAAAACTAGGTCTCAACGGATTTACATACTCAACACTAATCTTACATAAACGACTATGTAGGCGTTTCGATTTGAAATGGGCTGACGACAGACGAAGCCCAATTTCAAACGAAATCGCTACATTGGCGATATTAAACAGGCTCTAAATGATTATTGGAATGTATATTTGCAGTTCAAATTGGGTGTCATTGTATTCAAAACTAAGGTCGCCACCAAGATTATCGCAAGTTTGCTTCATGCTTTTAAGCCCTATGCCGTGATTAGAGTTGTCGGGTTTTGATGTTGCCAAGAATTTTCCGTTAGGCTTGGGCTTCTCACCTATTGTGTTGATTATCCGACACAGAAATTGCGTTTCGGTAGCACGGATTTCTATTATAATGAATTTGCATTTTTCCAGTGAACGCTCGCAAGCTTCAATTGCGTTGTCTAAGGCGTTGCCTAAAAGCGTACATATTTCAATCGACATATTCGGAAGCCCTTGGGGTATATCCATTTTCAAGGTGAAATCAATATTATTGCTAACCGCTTCCGCTTTCTTTGAAGTCAGTACAGCATCTACCATCACATTGCCTGTGTCTAGTGTCAGCACGGTTGGTTTTTTGCTTGATAACGCTGAAAGATATGCCCTCAGTTCGTTCTCTTTTCCCACAGAAAATAAAGAATGAATCATTTCAATACTGTGCCTAAAATCATGTGACATCAATCTTCTTTCCGCTAAATTGTCTGCCAGTTGAGTTATATGGTTTTGCTGCATTTCACTTTGAAATTTTTGCAAAATCAAAAATCGAGATTTTTCGTTTTGTCTGATTAGGCTTTCAATGAGGACGATAACAAGCACATTTGCCACCACTACACTGTTCCTAATTAAAGAACCAATCGCAAAAACACCATGCTCATATTCCACAAGGGTATGAATAAATTGATGCATAACAAAGGAAGTAACCATCATAAGCAAGCAAAAAATTACACCAAGCCTCGTGGTAACAAAATCCATTCGCCCTAGTTTTAACTGCCTTACTGCAAAAACAAACAGCAGTATCAGCAAACAGGAGACCCCCAAAAAAACAATCGGATATGCCACTGATGGGAAGAAATGAACTACTATGCTGACT
>WQVV01000091.1 GCA_009785665.1 Defluviitaleaceae bacterium | reverse complement strand
GAGGAGTACAGGAAAATCCAAGGTATCTTGGATAAAATTCGCGGCGTGGATATGGGGGTATTAGTGCCGACGACCCCGATGCTATTAATAAACTTCGAGCGAAATTGGAATCGTTGGAAAATATTTACTTGCAGGGTATAATTGCATATTGGCTTATTATCGGCTTTCTTTTGAATAGATAAGGTGCGGCTACTGGCGTACCAATCGCAAAAACACCATGCTCATTTCCACAATGGTATGAATAAATTGATGCATAACAAAGGAAGTAACCATCATAAGCAAGCAAAAAATTATACCAAGTCTCGTGGTAACAAAATCCATTCGCCCCAGTTTTAACCGCCTAACTGCAAAAACAAACAGCAGTATCAGCAAACAGGAGACCCCCAAAAAAACAATCGGATATGCCGCGGTCGGGAAGAAATACAATAGACCTGTCCTAAAACCTGTACAATAATGGAAAATAATAAATAATGAGAAACATGGACAACAAAAAAAGAGTAGCCGAATTATCAGAAGAAAAATATCAAGTATTATTTGGGATAAGAAAGCCAACATTAGATGAGATGCTTGCGATATTGAAAAAGGCATACAAAGAAATGCGTAGAAAAGGCGGCAGAAAGCGGAAGTTGAGTGTCATTGATATGCTGGTGATAACATTAGGGTACTCAAGAAGCCTAAAGGCGGTAAACTCACCGACTACCAAAAATGGTTCAATTCACGAATCGGAAGCTATAGGATTCGCATTGAACACGTAAACCGCCGCATCAAGCGTTTCAAAATTCTTCAACTCCGTTACCTCAACAAACTGTTGCAATTAAATCAATGTATTCATAAAGATTATCAACTTTGAAAAGTTTCATAAATACCCCCAAAATTTTTCTTTTTTCGTGTGACTTATTCTAACGCATCATATCATTGGTACAAGGGAAAATAAAACGAGAACAGTCAACAATCCACAACAAATGGGGGTTTGCTGACTAATGGCTAGGTAAAATAATCGGCGGTAACTTCTACAGTCACTGCCGATTATTCAGTGGGCATTTGTTAAGCGTTAGCAAAACCTCGCCGCCGCCCGTTCCCATATCCAGAAGAATATCTGAATCTTTTAAGTACGTTTTGACAATTGTTCTATAATCCCATGGTTGCGGCGGGGTTTCCCACCGCGTTTTTATGTGCGAAAAATCCCAACCGTTGGAAGGCGTGGTTTTCTTCTGTCTCCCATAACTTAATTAGTTCGGCTTCATTCATTTTAATTCCTCTTCCTTAGTTTTTTAGGAGTTGGGGGAAAATCTTTTGTTTCGCATTAGGGAATATGATTTTCCCCCAAGGTTTATTTCAGTGATTTTATAAAGTCAGCAAGTCTATGTTTTGAATTGTCAGTTAGAAGAAGGTCTATTGCCACTGCTAGTTGGCTTGTGCCTGCTGGTACTTTGGGGGCTAGGCGTTCTTTGCCTGTTAGCATGAAATCGGCAGAGCATTTGAAGAACTGGCAGATTGCGACTAGCTTTTCGGCGTTTATGCCCCTGTCACCTCTTTCGATTAGACCTAAGTAGCTAGGCGTAATTTTAAGATGCTCGGCAAGTTCGTCTACTGTTAGGCCGTATTGTATGCGAGTATTGCGCAAGCGAGTACCCATTTCTTTGCGAAGAGCAACTTTGTTGGTTCTTTCCATTTTTTTGTCTTGCACAACAACCTGCTCCACTTTTTCGATTTTTGCAGCTTTTTTTGGCATAATACTCCCTCTCTGACATATAATATTAGGTGACAAAAGTGTCCCTAATTAGTATTATAAGTCATTTAGAATAATTTTGCAATATTTTGTTGCCATTTGACCGCAACATACATAAATGGTAATATGCTGCAAAAAGAAAGGTTTTGCATATGGCAATCAGAAATGTGATAAATTTTGACGACCCATTGTTTCGCAAAAAAAGCAAAGAGGTTAAAAAATTTGACGAACGCCTTTGGATTTTGCTAGACGATATGAAAGATACGCTTGCAAAAGTGGGAGGATATGGTTGTGCGGCAGTGCATGTTGGAGTTTTGCGGCGGGTAGTGGTTGTGAATGATAAATCGGGTGTGATAGAGTTGGTTAATCCAGAAATTACGAAAGAAAGCACCGAAACGGAATTGGTAATGGAAGGCTCAATATCGGCGGGTGCGCCGCGTGGATATGTAAAGCGTCCCAGCAAAGTTACGGTTTCTGCGGTAGACCGTCATGGCAACCCGATTAACGTAATAGGAGAAGGATTTCTTGCCGCAACGTATTGCCATGAAATCGACCACCTTGATGGAATTTTATTCACGGATAAACTCGCGGGCGAAAAGATATGACAGTATTCATAGATGCAGATGGTTGCCCAGTGGTTGACATCACCATAAGGCTGGCAAACCAAGCGAAGGTCGAATGCGTAATAATCTGCGATACATCACATATTTTCGACAAGGTGGGCGCGAAAACAATAACTGTTTCTCAAGGCAGCGACAGCGTGGATTTCACCTTGGTGAACATGCTGAAAAAGGGCGATATAGTTGTAACGCAAGATTACGGGCTTGCCGCAATGTGTCTTGCACGCGCCGCAATTCCGATTAGCCAAGACGGAATGGTGTATTCCGATAGCAACATTGATAGCCTTTTAATGCAACGTCATACTGCTAAAAAAATTCGTATGGCAGGGGGGAGGTTGAAGGGTTCGCCAAAAAGAACTCAAGCACAAAATAATAGTTTTGAAGCAAGTTTAAAAAACTTGCTCGCAGAGAGCGGCACAGCCGCATATTAAGGCGTGTTCCCACTACGCAACATGCCCAAGTTTGAAAAAAAGAGGAGAAAAATAATGCCTAAATTAAATGCGTTTCATTTGAAAGTGATTGCAATTATCGGAATGGTTTTGAACCATGCAGTTGTGGGGTTGCACGAGATTATCCCCGTGTGGCTTGCCGTGCCTATGTTTACTACAGGTGGATTAACCTTCCCAATTATGGGATTTTTGGCGGTGGAAGGGTATAAGCACACTTCCAATTTGACACGGTATATTTTGCGGATTTTGGTTTTTGGAATAATTGCAATGCCGTTTCACTTTCTAACGCTTAGAATGCCTATGTTTAACATCATGTTCACAATTATAGTTGGGCTTCTTGCGTTGGTTATGTACGACAAAATAAAATCTCGCGTGGTGTTTTGGATTCTGTTTGTTCTTTTGGTGTTGTTCACCGCCATGTTTGACTGGGGTTTTATTGGCGTGGTTATGATGCTCCTTTATTACATCATTCCTAAAGAAGAAACGAGAAGGACTTTGCCAGGTATAATTGGGGGAGTTTATGCATTTGTGGGCGGATTGATTGGGATTTCGTTTGTATTTTTGATGATGTTTTTAGTAGATATAATGCCCGAATTGGGTGACGCAGGCGTGCTTTTTGATGATAGTAGCATGGGTCTGATGATTGGCAGTTTGACATTTGGTATAGGTTGTATTGTCGCCGCATTGCTGATTAAGGGCTATACAGGCGAACGCGGGCCCAGCATGAAATGGGCGTTTTATATTGCGTATCCGTTGCACCTTGCTATTATCGGGCTAACTGCAATGGCTTTAGGGCTGTTCTCTTTCAGAATTTTCTTTGATTCCATTATTGAAGCATTTCTTGAAGGGTTTCACGCAGCATTGTAAACTTCATCACACAAGTAGGTTGACAATAAAAATCCCTCCATGTATACTGCTAAAAAATACATAGGAGGGTTTTTTGTATGGAATCAGCAATGAAGAAAAGAGGATTATCTGCGCGTGATTTATGCTTTATTGGGCTTTTTGTGGCAGTTATCGCTGTTTGCGCGCAAATTAGTATTCCGTTTTTGGGGGGCATTCCGTTTACTTTGCAAACATGGGCGGTCGCGCTGGCTGGAGTTATTTTGGGGGCTAGGAAGGGTACGATTGCTGTTATTGTTTACGTTTTGATTGGTGCGGTTGGTGTGCCTGTGTTTACGCAGTTTCGGGGGGGGATTGGGGTAATTACTGGCGTTACTGGTGGGTTTATTGTGTCGTTTCCTGTGCAGGCGTTTATGGCTGGAATTTTTTCACGCAAAAATATTCCTCTGCTTGTATTGGGGCTTGTGATTGGGACTGCGATTAATTTAACGGCGGGAATGCATTGGTTTGCGTTTGTATCGCAAGGCACAATTCAAGCGGCATTTGCGGCGGCTGTCGCGCCGTTTATTCTGCCCGAAATCATCAAAATTGTTGTGGTAATTTTGTTAGGCAAAAGCATTCAAACCGCGCTTGCAAAAGCCCAAATTCACGATATAATCTAAGAGATACTTTTTCCGCTATATACGGAAAAGTATGAATAAAAATCGTGGAGTTGAAGGCGGGATTCAACTTATGGGTGAGATTAAGATTCTCTACGATTTACAGAATGCACTAAAGAATTTGGACACGGGGGTTTTCTTAGGTAATGACTTTTTAGTTCCGTGTAAGGAAACATCGTCGCTTTTCCTTGTAGAAATTGAAGATGTAAAAACGCTTCTTGTATCCGACCGAAAAGCTCAAGATGATGGGCTTATGCTTCTTACGCCGCAGTTTGGAAAATATACTCACGGCGATAGGGTGACAATAACTGGTCGAATTGATAGCAGCGCGCCAATTGGCGGGTGGTGCTTGGAACTGCATAGTTATCGGCCAGATGGCACAGCGAAATTGATTCAGCGTTATTTTCCAAAGCCTAATCGAATGTACGCATTGTCATATGTTTTAGACTCCAAGGATATTGAAGGGCATCTTCGTCTAATTTCCAGCACCTATGTAAAAGGGCTTGAGCCGATTAGTTTTCATGTAGACGGCATTTTAATTACACGACTTCCGTATAGGGTAGACCACAGAAAAATAGTCTACGACATGCAAAAAGACGCGCTTTTGTCCGAAATTAACGGCGGCGGTTACACAGAATATCTTTTCGCAACGGGCGACCCGCTGTATATAATTTACGAAACCCCTGAAAATCCGAAAAACATAAGAATAAGTTGCCGCAAGCACGATTGGGACGGTCTGGATATTCGCATATCATTGATGAATCTTTTGGCGGATAACAGTTACACCGTAAAAGTAACAGGACGAATAGACGGCGTTGCACCAAAAGATTCAGAAATGACTTTTCAGCTTTTGCCCGAATACGCATGGCGAAGCACCACCCGCGTAATAGATAATCAGCTATTCGAGTTGAAACACACTTTCACACCAGAGGAATTAGCAACGATTGAAAGCGTAAGAATCACAACCAATACAGAGGGCGTAAACATGACTTTTTGCATACACAGCATAGAAATTTTTGTAAACAAATAGAGCGATTTCGTTTGAAATTGGGCTTCGTCTGTCGTCAATTCTGTACGTTCGCAGAATTGACTCGTCCTCAGCCCATTTCAAATCGAAACGCCTAACAGGAGGATTCACATGAAACTTGGAGTTTTAACAGTACCGTTGTACGGGCGTTCTTTGGCAGAAGCTTTTGGTTATTTGGCAGGGCTTGGGGTTCAGTCTGTGGAAATTGGCACGGGAGGTTTCCCAGGAAATACACATTTGAATCCCGTTGAGGTTTTGAATGACCCAAGTAAAATTGAGGAGCTAAAAGGCTTGCTTGAAAAAAACAACTTGACCATAAGCGCGTTAAGTTGCCACGGCAATCCCGTTCACCCAAACAAAGAAATAGCCGTAAAAGACCACGAAGATTTTGTAAACACCTGTAAACTAGCCGAAAAATTAGGCGTTGACACAGTAGTGACGTTCAGCGGTTGCCCAGGCGACCACGCAGGCGCGAAATATCCAAACTGGGTAACATGCGCATGGCCAGCGGATTTCTTGGAAATTCTAAAATACCAATGGGACGATGTTCTAATCCCTTATTGGAAAAACACTGCCGACCTAGCCAAAAATCACGGTGTTACAAAAATCGCACTGGAAATGCACCCTGGATTTTGCGTGTATAATCCTCGCACGTTGTTGCAACTTCGTGAAGCCGTAGGAAATTCCATTGGCGCGAACTTCGACCCAAGTCATCTTTTCTGGCAAGGAATCCAACCCGTAGAGGCCCTAAAGGCTATGAAGGGCGCGGTTTATCACTTCCACGCAAAAGATACCCGCGTAGATAACTTCAACGCCGCTGTAAACGGCACACTAGAAACTACCAGATACGACGATATTCTAAATCGTGGCTGGGTTTTCCGCACGGTGGGTTATGGTCACGGCGAATCAGAATGGAAATCAATAATCTCTACGCTTCGCGCCATAGGCTACGACGGCGCAATAAGCATAGAACACGAAGATGCTTTAATGTCTATCGAAGAAGGGCTTGAAAAGGCGATAAACTTCCTAAAACCAATTCTTATGTACGATAAAGCCGCCGAAATGTGGTGGGCATAAAGGGAATGAAAAAGCAAACTTTTCTTCGCAAGACTGTAGCAACGCTGCTTGCTTTAATTATGGTATTTAGCACAATATCTGTGATGGCTTCGGACATCTTGGTATCGCCAACGGATTTTGATAATACGTCCTTGCCATTTGTTGATATAGGCCCTATGGACTGGTTTTATGAGCAGGTGCGCTACGTTTATGAGCATGGTCTTATGACAGGCACAAATGCCACAACATTCAACCCTAACACGCCCGTAACTAGGGCAATGGCGGTTCAAGTTCTTTATAACCACGGACGCGAGCAACTGTCTGTAGGAACACTCAACAATCCTTTCACTGACGTTGCTGGGGACGCATGGTATCATGATGCAGTGGTTTGGGCTGCTAACAACGGCATAGTGAATGGCTTGGGAGACGGTATCTTTGCCCCTAGCGATTATATAACAAGGGCGCATTTAGTGGTTGTTCTAAACAATTACGCTAATATTATGGAGTTGGAACTTCCTGCCCAACGGAATAATTTATTCTTTGCCGATAATGCAGATATACGTAATTATGCACGAGAAGCTATTCAGCGTTTCTTTATGGCAATGATTATAAGCGGTAGACCAGACGGCACGTTTGACCCGCAGGGAAACGTGACAAGGGCCGAACTTGCGTCTATGCTGTCCAGCTTTGTTAAATACAGCGAAAACATATATCACAGCGAGGTTGAGGACGAGGAAGATGATGAGTGGTGGTTGGTACAACCTCCTTATGGCTTTCCTCCTTACGGCTTTCCAATATGAGCCGAGCAACAGAATATAAACCGCTGACTGCCATATGGGAAGTCACTATGGGCTGTAATATGCGCTGTGGGCATTGCGGTTCTTCCTGTGAGGAACGGTTGCCCGATGAACTTACAACAGATGAAGCTCTTTCCCTAATTGACCAAGTAGCTGATTTGGGGCTTAAATGGATTACCCTATCAGGGGGAGAGCCACTTATAAGAGAAGATTTGCCTGAACTTGTGCAAAAATTCGCATCACGTTCTGTAGCTGTAAACATCATCACCAATGGCTGGCTGATAGATTCAAAAATGGCTCAACAATTAAAAAACAGCGGCGTTTCAACTGTTGCAATCAGCATAGACGGCACGGAAAAAACACATGACAGCATCCGAAAAAACGGCTCTTTTATGCGCATTTGCGAAGCCGCTACCCATTTGAAAAACGCAGGCGTAACCATAGGCGCGGTTACAACTGTTTCCAATAACAATATTAATTCCTTGTCCGAATTGCATAATATGCTTTCAACTATGGGTGTTGCTTCATGGCAACTGCAATTGGGGCAGCCTATGGGAAACTTCAAGAAACGCCCCGAATGGGTTATAACCCCAGAGCAAGTACCAAGAATAATTGATTTTTGCTATGAAGCTTCATTCGACGGGACAATAAGGATATTCACTGCCGATTGTATCGGCTACTATACCAAAAAGGAAATGATGGTTAGGCAAATTTCTGGTGGTTCAGCATCTATATGGAATGGCTGCAATGCTGGAATCCGTAGCTTTGGCATACTTCATAACGGCGATATTTTGGGCTGTACGTCCATTCGGGAAAAATCTTTTGTTGAGGGTAACATAAGAAATCAGCCCTTATCCCATATCTGGTCTAACCCAGAAAATTTTGCGTGGCGCAGAAAAATGTCCAAAGAACATCTTGAAGGCGATTGCGCCATTTGCACATACGGAAGCAAATGCCTTGGCGGTTGTCCAAATACGCGCCTCACCATGAACGGCGATATTCATTCCGAAAACCGTTACTGCATCTATAATTTAAGCCTAAAAAGAATGAGAAATTACCTACAGTCTGAAAATGATATTCAGTGGCTTATCGCACAATCAAAACAAAGTGTTGATAATAATGATTTCCAAACGGCGGCGTTTTTAATGAAGCGCGTTTTATCAATTGAACCTGAAAACAAAAAAGCTTTGGCAATAGCAGGCTTTGTCGAGTTTATGTGCGGAAACTACACTCTATGCGAAAGTGCTAACAGAAAAGCCTTGGAACTCGACCCCAGTGATACCTACGCTATGAAAGGGTTGGGGCTTGCCCTTCATAAGCTAGGAGATTCAGTGCGGGGATTGGAATACCTTGAACAAGCCGCGAAATTAACAAACTACACCGACAAAGATATTATGAACGACTTGGCTTTTGTGTGGAAGGAATTAGGTCAAGTAGATTTGGAACTACCAGCAGGCTGATTAACTTTTGGTTTAATGCAGAGTAATAGTCCGACTAAATTACCAACCAAAAAAAGAAGACCACCTAAGCGAAAATAGTAGCAACACACCCTAAGTGCCAATAATAAAAGCCGATAACATTTGCCTTGTGTTATCGGCTTTTTGCTTCATACCTAGGAAATTGTATCTGGCTTCGAGACGCGCATGTAAATTACCAATGCATGTTATCAGCGAAAAGCGGCTGTGCCGCCCGCCCGCTATTCCTCTTCAAAAATATAGTCTTCTTCGTTGTCGGAGAATGGTTCGTCTAGTGGGTCGGGTTCTGGTTCTTGGGGTTTTGTGGGCTTTTTGTTTAGCTGTTGATTTTGTAGTTCTTGGCTTTCGCGGTACATTAGGCCTATTTCGCGTTGTTTTAGAACGATTGAGTCTATGCGGACAGCTGGCTCTTTGGGTTCGGCTTTTTTGCGGCGGGATTTTTTGAAATTGGGGATTGTATCGCGCTCGCTGTTGTTGATTAGAATTGTGGAGAATTGCTCCTCCTCGGAAAGTTCCTTGCGGTTTTCTTCGATATTTTTGCGAAGTTGTTCCGCGCCTGCGTTTAGTGACGAGCGGGCGCGGAACAAAATATTTAGGCTGTTGGTTTGTAACTGTGCTTCTCCGTTGGATTTTGCTAGTTCTTGTTTTTCTTTTTCTTCCTCTTTCTCAATTTCCTGTTTTAGTTCTTCTTCGACTTGGTGGCGTTTTAGTTCTTCCTCTATGAATGCGTGTTCGCGGTCGTCGCGTTTGTCTAGGATGTCGTCGATTTCGTCTTTTAGGGACGCTAGTATTTCTTTGCGCTTTATTGGTTCGATTTCGGCATCATGAAGAATACGCGTCATTTTGTCGCGTATTACTTGTATGCGTTGGTCTTCACCGTCGCGAATGAACCACTCGTTGTCGCGGGTTTCTTGCCTGTCATACGCGTGTTCGCGTTTTATGCTTTCTAGCTGTTCTTTTTTAGTCATTGTCATTCCTTATCTCAATTCCTAATTCTGCTAGATGGGATGCGGTTGCTTCGTTTGGTGCGTGGGTCATGGGGCATGATGCATCTTTTACTTTGGGGAAGGCCACTACATCGCGTAGGGAATCTGTACCTGTCATTATCCAGATTATGCGGTCTAACCCTAGGCCTATGCCACAATGGGGCGGTACGCCGTATTTTAGGGCTTCGAGGAAGTAACCGAAACTTTCCGCCGCGCTTTCCTTGGTGAAGCCCAAGAACTCGAACATACGATTCTGTAATTCTTGTTGGTGAATGCGAACGCTTCCGCTTCCAAGTTCAACGCCGTTAAGCACTAGGTCGTATGAGCGTGATGTCACCGCGCTTGGGTTGGTTTCCAATAGCGGCAATTCTTCTTCCACAGGCGAGGTGAATGGGTGAGTTGATGCAAAATAACGTTCTTCTTCGGGCGACCATTCCAGCAATGGAAATTGCGTCACCCATAGGAAATTATACCCGTCTAGGGGTAGGTTTTTCCATTTTGCCGCCGCCACACGTACCGCGCCTAGGGCTTCAAATACGATGTTGTTTGCGTCGGCACATAGGAAGATTAAGTCACCTGCTTTTGCGTTGAATTTCGCGGCGATTTCGCGTAACTGGTCTTCTGTAAAAAATTTCGATATTGTTGATTTTATTGTGCCGTCTTCGGGTAAAGTTATCCATGCTAGACCTTTGGCTTTGTGCGTGCGTGCAAGTTCCACGAATGCGTCGATTTGCTTGCGTGGCATTGCGGCACAACCTTCGGCGTTTACTCCGCGAACACTTCCGCCGCTTTCCAATGCGTTAGAAAACACTTGGAAGTCCACGCCGCGTACCATGTCGGAGATGTCGTTTAGTTCCATGCCGAAACGTGTATCGGGTTTATCTGAACCGTAACGCTCCATTGCTTCATGCCATGTTAAACGCGGGAAGGCGGCGGGGAGGTCGGTGTTTAGTACCTCTTTGAATAGGCGTGACATCATTTCTTCTGCCATTAACATTACGTCTTCTTCGTCTGCGAATGACATTTCTATGTCTATTTGGGTGAACTCGGGTTGACGGTCGGCGCGTAGGTCTTCGTCGCGGAAGCAACGCGCCAATTGAAAGTACTTATCAAAACCAGACACCATCAAAATTTGCTTCATTTGTTGCGGCGATTGCGGCAACGCATAAAATGAACCCGTGTGTATTCGCGACGGCACGAGATAGTCCCGTGCGCCTTCGGGCGAACTGTTTATTAGTATTGGTGTTTCTATTTCGGTGAATCCGCTTTCGGTCAAGTACTGGCGAATCGACTGAGATGCCTTATGACGCATTTCAAAGATTTTTTGCATCTCTGGACGGCGTAGGTCTATATAGCGGTATTTTAGGCGAGTGTCTATTGCTACGCCTTCGTCTGCCACTTGGAAGGGCGGAACTTCCGCTTCGGATAGAACACGCATTTCGTGTACATCTATTTCAATTGCCCCTGTGGGCATGTTCTTATTTACGTTTTCTGGGGTGCGTGCAATAACTTCGCCCGTAATGGCAACAACAAACTCACCGCGAATTGATTTCGCAAG
>WQVV01000090.1 GCA_009785665.1 Defluviitaleaceae bacterium | reverse complement strand
GGGGGCGCGCATATTTATCATTTTAGCAATTTGTGGAGTTTGCCAGAAATTATTAATGGTGTGCGAGTGTTCAAAGGTGCGGAATGCAATATCATGAACATCAACGGTGATTTAGACCTTTCCACAAGTTTACTTGCGAAAATGGAATATGTAATTGCATCATTGCATCGGGGGGTGTTTCCGCCGTCCAACAAAGATACTCATACACGGGCGATAATCGCGGCAATGGAAAGCAATCAAAACATGCATATTTTAGGACACCCAGGGGATTTTTGGTTTGACATAGATGTAGAAGGCGTAGTGGAAGCGGCAGCACGAACACGAACAATCATAGAAATAAATAATCAATCGCTGAACCCAGAATCTTACCGATTTAAAGGAACAGAAGTTTTTTTGGAAATTTTGCACCATTGCAAAAAATATAAAGTGCCAGTGTTAGCGTCGTCAGATGCGCATTTTAGCACATATGTGGGCGAGTTAAGCCGCGCCCGCGAATTAATTGAAGCTTCGCAAATAGACGAGAAGCAAGTATTAAATACAAGCAAAGAGCGGTTTTTGGCCGCAATACAACGCAAGAAGGAGTTATATAAATGAACAATTACTTGGACAAGCTAAACCCTGCGCAAAAAGAGGCCGCTATGCATATGGACGGGCCATTATTGATATTCGCGGGCGCGGGTTCGGGAAAAACTAGAGTGCTTACATACCGCGTTGCGCGGTTAATCGAAGAAGGCGTAGACCCATATCACATAATCGCAATTACATTCACCAACAAAGCGGCGAAAGAAATGCGTGAACGAATGTCTGCAATCACACCGCTGGGCGAGCAGGTATGGGTAAGTACTTTCCATGCGGCATGTACGCGAATTTTACGCCGCGAGATAGGGGCATTGGGTTACGCAAAAGGATTTTCAATTTACGATACATCAGATAGTTTGAGACTGCTAAAAGAATGCATAGCGGAACGTAATTTAAGCGATACGGATTATCCGCCGCGTTATGTTGCGAGTGTGATAAGCTCGCAGAAAAACGAGTTAATCACGCCACGCGCCTACGAGCAAAAAGTTGCGGGGAGTTTTAGAGAAAGCAATATCGCTGATGTTTATTCAATTTATCAGCATCGACTAAAACAGAGCAATGCATTAGACTTCGATGATATTATTTTCAAAACGGTGGAGTTGCTTACTAACCATGAGGATATTCGTTTGAAATGCCAAAATAGATTTAGATATGTACTTGTGGACGAGTATCAAGATACCAACCATGCGCAGTATGAACTGGTGCGATTGTTTTCGGGCTATGCGCAGAATTTATGCGTTGTAGGCGACGACGACCAAAGTATTTATGGTTGGCGCGGCGCGAACATAGAAAATATTTTACGCTTCGAGAAAGATTACGCTGGCGCGAAAGTTGTTAAACTTGAACAGAATTACCGTTCCAGCCAAGTGATTTTGGACGCGGCGAACGCAGTTATTTCTCTAAACGAAGAACGCGCAGATAAAAAACTCTGGACAGAAAACGGACGCGGAGAATTAATCCGCGTATACGAAGCAAGAGATGAGCGTGCCGAAGGCGCGTTCGTAGCAAAAACAATCAGCGACGGCGTAAAGGAAGGCGCGAAATACGGCGATTTCGCAATACTGTACCGCACAAACGCGCAATCTCGCGGCGTGGAAGACCAGCTTGTAATGTCGGGGCTTCCATACAGAATTTTCAGTGGCGTGCGTTTCTACGAGCATATGGAAGTTAAGGATATTTTGGCGTATTTGAAGGCAATCAACAACCCCGCAGATGATATGGCGCATTTAAGAATTATCAACGTGCCAAAGCGGGGAATTGGTAATGCCACGCTGGATAAAATTAAGGAGTACGCATCAGAACAAGGCATGATGTTTTCAACGGCAATTTCACGAGCACACAGGGTTGACGGTTTGGGCAAAAAAGCCGAAAACGTAAAAAAATTCGCCGCATACCTAGACGAATGCACCGAATTTGCGGCGGAAAATTCCGTAGCCGACGTGATGAAAAAAATCATAGATGACACAAACTACATGAAAACAATAGCAGACGGAACTCCCGAAGGCGAAGAACGCGAAGCAAACATAAAAGAACTACTAGCCAAGGCATACGCCTTTGAAAACGAATCCGAAGATACTTCCCTAGCAAAATTTCTGGAAGATGTAGCCCTAGTAGCCGATATTGATAACTACAGCGAGGACGTAGATGCTGTTTCGTTAATGACCCTACACAGTTCAAAGGGGCTGGAATTTGATAACGTCTTTATGGTTGGTTTTGAGGATTATCTTTTCCCAACCTCAAAAAGCATAGACAGCGAAGACGAGTCAGCCATGGAAGAAGAAAGACGGCTATGCTACGTAGGGTTCACCCGCGCAAGAAAACAATTGTACATTTCCCATGCAAAAAGCCGCTATCGCTTCGACCGCATTGTGCAAAATCCCCCAAGCCGTTTCCTAGACGAAGTTCCCGAAAATTGCATGACAGATGTAAAAATGTACGTGCCAGAAAGAATGACTCGCCCTACTCCCTCGCCTTCCTCTACGCGTGCAACACGTTCTCGCATGTCGGAATATTCGTCATCGGCGGCAAGTCCAGTCAAGATTATTAAGCACGCAAGTGAGGTTAAAATTGAACGCAAACCCTTCGTGCCAAAACTACCAACACCAATTAAACTCACACTGGTGGAAGCAAATCCGATTACGACAAAACCTGCGTCTGCACACGAAACACCTATGTCAAAACCCGTTCTATCTGGACGAACTCCGCTTCCGCCAGAATTAGCAATTCTGGCAAGACCAGCCGCGCCAACACGTCCAATTTCAACAAATGCTGCCCCTCCAGATTTCGCAATAGGCGACAACGTGCGCCAACAAAAATATGGCGTAGGTCAAGTTATAGATATAAACCCCGCAGGCGCAGATTACGAAGTAACCGTACAATTCCCATCATCCGCAGGCCGAAAGAAATTCATGTCAAGCCTATCACGATTGGAGAAAGTAGAGGATTAGAGCATGAAAAAAGATAACTGGCAGGAAAAGCTAAACATATTCCTCGCGGATTTTGAGCATTCGAGTGACGTAATAGGGGTGTTGGCTTGTGGCAGTTATATAACGGGTGCGCCAAACTCTCACTCCGATTTAGATGTGCATGTAATCCTAAGCAACGCAGTGGATTACAGGCAACGGGGCAATCGAATAATTGACGGCTTATTAATCGAATACTTTGCGAATCCGCCGCAACAAATTCAAAAATATTTCGCTGATGATTTAGCAGAAAAAAGCTTGATGTCGCAAGTTCAGTTTGCAACGGGTCAAATAATCACGGACTTGCACGGCGAAGTAAAAGTTTTGAAAGAAACGGCGTTATCCATGATTTCCAGCTTTTATGCGGAAGAAAAAACTGCATCAATGTCGGAAATGGCAAAGTATTTTCTATGGGATATGCGCGACGATTTACAATGCGCATACGAAACCAATCGCCCAGATTTCAATTTTCTATATTTCAATCTTTTGGACAAAATGATTTCGTTTTACATGGACGCGATTAATCGACCTTATACTACAAAAGCAATCCACGGCAATATTTGCGACGAGGTTGTAAGGCGAAAATATCTATTGAAGGAACTCCCCGACACGGCAATAAGCACCCTGATAACAGAGTGCATAGAAGCAACCGAAAAAGCCCACAAAATAACGCTATTCCAAAACCTAACCGAAGCCATCTTACAAAAATTTGGCGGCTTTAATGTTGATGGTTATAAACTGCATTCAAGCTTGGACATATAGGAATCGTACCATTTGCGTAATGGCAACACGCCCTAGTGCCTTATCCGCGCAAATTCACTACGGTTTTATCGCGGATAAGGTACTAGCTCTTAGTCTTAGGATACAAGGAGAATGACAATGAGAAAAGTAATTTTAGCAATGATAGGCGTAATGCTTTTATTAACAGCATGTGCGCGAAATGGGGAGGCCTTGCCCGTTGATGCGGATATGGAAGCAATTCCCTCCATTGAAGAAGAAATTCCTACGCCGTATGCGGGTGATGTTCTTCAAGATTCAGAATCCCCAACAGAAACGGAAGAAATTGAAGCCATAGAAAACGACGCGCTTTCTGCATTCACACGCTTTGAAGGCATAGTGATTGAAATTCACGAAAACCACAGCCGCGATATAATCACGGTGGAAAGTTCAGACGGCGAAAGAAGAATATTTTCGCTGGGCAATAACGCATTGATGCTTTCGGATAACTCATCATATGTAGTGGAAGAAGGCGCGAACGCTATTATATTTTCCCGCCGTGTATTCACGAGCGACCCGCCAATCTATGGCGCGGCAGTGTGGGTTGCGTCTGATTTTACAGGCGCGTTAGATGATGTAACTTTGATGAATGACGGCACTCCAGTATTCTCCCAACGCCCAATCACCGCTAGGACAGCCCGTTTTATAACAGGGCTGTCTTTTCAAGAAAGCGCACCGTTTGAGCTTTCTCATCTGGCGTATCTTTCGGTTACTTATGTGAATTTTGATGGCGAAAGCAAGGTAGGTAGCATGATTGTCGCGGCGGAAATCGCTGATGAGGTTTTGGATATTTTTCGGGAAATATACGAAAGTCGTTTTCCAATTTACAGCATTCGCCTAATAGATTACTTCGGCGCAATGGATTACTACTCACTAGCGGCGAATAATACCAGTGCGTTTAATTTCCGATATATCGCAGGCACGCGAACGCTTTCACGCCACGCCTTGGGAATGGCAATTGACATCAATCCGATTCAGAATCCGTATTTGCGTGGTAATACGCTAAAGCCCGAAGCGGGCAGAGAATACCTAGACCGCGACAATATCCGCACTGGAATGATTACTCGCGGCGACGCGGTGTACAATGCATTTATAAGTAGGGGCTGGATATGGGGCGGAAATTGGGTAACACTACGCGACTATCACCACTTTGAAAGACGCGATACCCCACCGCCGCTTCCCGAACCAGCGGAAGAAAATGAACTATGTAACTGCGGCTTGTTTTACGCCCGCGACACAATAAGACAACCAACAACGCCCCCCATAATGATAGAAGAATCCCCAACCGAAGAGTTCCTATCCCAATTTGAAAACATATACAACTTCACCCACATAGAATGCATCTGCTGTCAGCACGACGGACGGTATGACCAGATTATAATTTGGACAGAAGCCCCAATACGCGATTTCTCATTTGTAAGCCTTGGGCATACATGGTTGCTTGGGCCAATGTATTATTTCTACACGGCAGAAACGCTTTTCACTATAAATAACTTCGCGCAAGGTGATGCCTTTTTGTTAAACGTGAATTTTTTTCACTACCTAATCCCTCGCGGTGGGTTGGTTTTTACAGACGAGAACGGCAATAGACGGCACATGTTAATCCAAGAAAGTATGGAAGGCGGCTGTCACCCGCGTTACGGATTGGGTTTCTTCAACGACAGAACAGCCATTGAATCTTCAACAAACAGCATAAACCCAAACCCTGCCCAACAAGAAATTTTAACCCAACTACTAGGCGATTTTGATTTAGGCGAAATTTCCACAATGCGCTCATATCAAGACGACAGAGAAGAATTTCTTTTCCGCGTAGTAAACTACGACCACCGCGCTACATTTTACGGCACATGGGGTACGCAACAAGGTGCGTTTTCAAACGCGGCGGCAGATTTAATCGAAAAAGGTTATGTATCGTGGGCGTGGAGCATCACCCACCCAACACAGGCAGGTGATGCTATCCTCGTGCATTCCGAAAGATTCAACGGCACATGGTTGATAATTGACGTGGGTTTAGATGATGCTTCAAGCTGGCGAGATTTAGTGGTTGTAAATCTTAGTAACATTTTTTAACTAGGGCGAGTTCCCATTAGCGTACAATTAAGATAAGTTTCAGTAAATTCAATGCTTTGAAGGCATCTTCCTCTCAGATTAAAACCTTAGCACCACCAACTGCCCTTGCCGTTTTTCCATTTAATTGCATTAATGAGGGTAATAATGGAAGTATGTGGGGGTTATAAATCGCTATTTCACTGGCTTTAAGCTTAATTGTACGCATATGGGGCGAGTTCCCACTACGAAACACTTTTGTAGTGAGAACTCGCCCTTCATGCATTTAAACATCTAATCAAAAAAATCAAAATCGAAATCTAGGTCGCAATCGACATCAACACCATCAACGTCGCAATCAACTTCGCCGTCTTCATTGGAATTGTCTGCTTGCGAGATGGGAATTTGTGTTATGTGGCTATACAGAAAAACATCTTCTTCATTTGTGGTGCGGAAACTATCGCTTTGTATGTAATTGCAAGCGGTAGTTTCTGCATGAACGGATTGCAAAGAGCTTCGCACTACAAACATAATGATGCCAGAAATTGCGGCGGCAATCAAAATGCACACTACGAACACTACAAACGCGATTATCATAAATTCGACCATATCGTTTAACGCCTTCTTCCGCCGCCGCCACGACTTATGCTTTGCCGCTGTACTGGTCTTTGTGCTGGGCGTGGGGATTGTGTTGTTTGTCGTGGTTGCTGTGTTTGTTGTTGCGCACGCGGTCTGCGGGTTACATTATTGTACAAAAAGGTATCGTTTTGATTCGACAAACGGAAACTGCCGTTTTTTGAATAATTGCAAGCGGCTTTTTCAGCGCGAACAGACTTTAACGAGCCTCTAATGACCATCATAATAATGCCAGAAATAGCGGCGGCAATCAAAACGCACACGATAAACGCTACAAACGCAATTAAAATATATTCCATGTCAGCCCCCCATCAAACGAACATAAGTACAAGCCCAACGATAGCGGCAAGCACAATCAGAACTACGGAAATAATCGCGGTAAGACCAAAGAACCAACCCCAGAAAGCACCCCAGTCTGTGGGCAGGTCGCCAACGAATTTACCAGTTTGCCCGTTCATGGCGAACAGATATGTCTTGTCGCGCCAAGTGGTGGCAAGCGTCCACACAGGGAAAAGCGCGTATTTTACTTCGCTTTTTTTCAGATATACCCCGCGATACTCAGCGGAAACGGTCGCGTAACCCGTGACGGTTTTTCTAAATTCGGCTTCGGTGGTGGCGCGAATGCGTTCATTTGCGCGAGCGATAGAATGTTCGGCACAAAATTCAAATTTATCTGCAAGATAACCCGCCAAAAATGCCGTTTGGAAATCCTTTGCAGATGATGCGTCGAATGGCTCAAGTGATTCCATCAACTCCGCCGAAAGCTTCGCCGAGGCATCTACAGGAACTTTTTCAAACGCCATTTCGCCCTGCCTAACCACATTATACGTGCGTGTCTCCGTGTAATTAAATTGCGCGTCGCTCCAATTGCGAATGGTTGTTGCTTTGTAACGCATATTCGCATCAACTTCCGCATCAAACAACCAAAACGGTACATACAAACCCTTAATTTCATTAAGTTTATTATCCGACTTGAAACTTCTGGGAACTAATCGCTTCCCGCTAAGATGTGTCTTTAATGCTTCCATTGCGGCCTTTTTGTCAAGCTGGAACGGAATAATTAAATCGGGTCGCGCACTGCCAGAAAGTTGCCCCTTCATGATTACGGGGTTGCCGCAAAATGGGCAGCTTGTTGCCGCCGTGGATTCCTCCGCGATAATTTCACCCGCGCAGGAATTGCACACGTATAAGCGCATTCCTTCTTGCTCGCCCGCTAACCATTCGGTATCGGAATGGCTTGCCCATTCTACCTCTTCTTTTTCGTTTTCCTGTGTTTCGTTAAGACTTTTTAACGCTTCTACATCAAATTCAGAATCGCAGAACGGGCATTTCAATTGCTGTGATGCGGCATCAAAAGCCACCGCACCACTGCAATTTGGACATTTATATTCTAATGTCATACATTACCCCCGTGACGTTCCGCAACCTTGGCAGAAACGTCCAGTGTTTGCCTCACCGCACGCGCATGTCCAGTTATCGCTTGCAGGTCTTGCACCGCCGCAACCCTGACAGAAACGACCTGTATTTGCCTCGCCGCATGAGCAAGTCCAGCTATCAGCAGGTGCGGGCATTGCCGTTCCGCAACCTTGGCAAAAACGTCCCGTATTTGCTACGCCGCAGGAACAAGTCCAGCCACCAGCCGCCGCAGGGGGTTGTTGCGAAGGAGGAACTGCCGCCGCCGCTTGCGCCGCCTGTTGAGCCTGCACAGCTTGATTTTGCTGATGCATTCCAAAAAGCTGATTTGCGTCCATTCCGCCAGATTGTTGCGCCATTCCCATGCCCATAAAGCCCATCATTGCGCCGTTTGGGTTGCTTGCGGCGGCTTGCATTGCTTCCGCTTGGGCATTCACCAACGCCGCGCCAGCCATTCCAGGGTCGCGCATTACTGCTTTGCGTTGGAGATTTCTAATCATTTCCTCATCTTCTTTAGGCGCGGAAAGTGAGTTAATCGCAATGGAAACAACTTGCAAACCGCGCAATTCGCCCCATTTATTCGATAAGATTTCATTTAGCGTTTCGGAAAGTTCCATAGTATGACCTGGAATCGCGCTGTAACGCATTCCCATTGCAGAAAGCCGCGCAAACGCAGGTTGCAAAGCATTCAAAAATTCGCTACGCAGTTGATTTTCAATTTGGTCGCGTGTGTATTCGCGTTCAACGTTGCCACTAACATTCGTGTAGAAAAGCAACGGGTCTACCATTCGGAAGGAAAACATTCCATTACATCTAAGCGTAATATCAATATCCAAACCGATATTAGTATCCACCACGCGGAATGGAATCGGTGTTGCCGTTCCAAATTTGTTATTTTTCAGTTCGCGAATGTTAAAATAATAAATCCGCTGGTCTTTTCCAGAATCACCGCCATGCGCAAAACGCCGTCCAACTTCTTTAAACGTGTTCAAAATACTGGTTCCCAACGAACCACCAAACACACTTGGCGAACTTGATTGATCCCATGTGTACAACCCCGGCTCTGCGCTTACGTCCATTATGCGACCTTGGTCAACAATCATCATACATTGCCCGTCTGCTACGGCTATTCCGCTTCCGTTGGCAATAATATTGTCATTGCCACGGTTTGCAGTTTTTCTGTTTGTGTCATGCCTTCTCTGCCCTTTTGTTACCAAAACTGTTTCTGGCATTGCGTCTTGATAAAAAAAGTCCAACCATTGGTCGCTCATGGTGCTGCCTACGGCGTTTACGCCCGCTCTAATCAGTCCCATATGTAACCACCTCCTAAGATTTTGTCACCAGTATACATGATTCAATCCACAAGGTCAAAATATAGACGCATTAAAAATAGGTTTTAATTCGCCCGAAAATTTATGTTGCAATAAAATAAGAAGTTATATACAATGCCCGCAGGGGGGATAGAAACTTTGCGAAGGTGTTGACAACAATGTCAAATTGTGCAACAATTTTCAGCAAGCAAGCAAGCAAGCAAGCAAGCAAGCAAGCAAGCAAGCAAGCAAGCAAGCAAGCAAGCAAGCAAGCAAGCAAGCAAGCAGGGTCAGGACTCTGCCCTTTTATCGTTCCTCTTTGCTGATAATAATTCAATAAATATAAGTGGTTTTCGTCTGTATTTTCATTGCAGGGGTAGCCGCTTTTTTTTCATACCTTTAAAACAAAATGCACCAAAAAATAATTATTATTAAGCAAAGGGGTTTTTAGTATGTTAAGAAACATTAGAATCATGGGGAAATTAGGCATTGGGTTTGGTCTGCTATTGATGATTCTGGCAATAGTTGCGGGTGTTGGCATATATTTTGTTGTGCGCATCACGCAAGAAAACAATTACGCGCAAAATTATCCGTTGGATAGGTTCATGATGCTATCCCAAATTGATTCAGAAGTTTTGGATGCGCGGCGCATGGTGGTAATGATGGCGTTAAACGCAGGCAACGAAGCAGAGTTGAACGCAGTTAATGATGATTTTGACAGATTGCGAGCGCGAGTAAGACCGCTGTTGGATGCCTATGCACACAGCTTCCAAGTTGACCCGCGTATGCGTGGCGAAGCGAAAGAAGAAGCAGTCTCTTTTGCGGCAATAATGGACGAACGCATTATGCGTTATGTCACAGAGGTCGTATATCCCATGCTAGATGTTACGAGGAACGACCCTACTAACGAAGAGGAAATAGCGGAACTTCTGGCCCTTGGTGTGGAAATCCACATTACGATAAATTCTGTTGTAACGGGGTTGTCTGTTGCGGCGCAAGAAACATTGGACGAAATAAACGATGACGTAGACAATTTAGCCAGCACAGCTATGATTGTTATGGTAATTGTAACGGTAGTGGGCATTTTCTTGGGTGTAGTGGCGGCGTTACTTATTAGCAGAAGCATCTCCATTCCCATCAAAAGGGTGGTTGAAATTTTGGCCAGTGTGGGCAAAGGAAACTTAAACGTAAACATCAATAGGTCGAACATAGGCAATGACGAAGCTGGCATTTTAACCCGTGATGTAATTACGCTTGTAGATGTTGTGCGTGGCATGGTTGACGATATTTCGACACTTTCACGCGAAGTGAACGTAAACGGGGATATTGAATACCGCATTAACGCGACAAAATACCGAGGCAGTTACAACGAAATGGTTGTTTCGCTTAACAGTTTCACAGATGGTTTTGTCACAGACACATTAACCATATTAGATGCCTTGAGCAATGTTAATAAAGGTAATTTCCAATCCGACATTAAAAAATTGCCTGGCAAAAAAGTTGTTTTAAGTAACACCGTTGATGAGCTTATGAACAACTTAAATGCGGTTAGCAATGAAATAAACAACATGATTGAATCTGTAGCCGTCAATGGTGATTTAAGCTTCAAGATTGATGATAGCAAATACAGTGGCGACTGGCGCAGAATTATGACTGGGCTTAATGAAATAGCAAAATCTGTTGCCGAACCTATTTCCGCTATTGAAATAAGCTTCAATGAAATGCAAAAAGGCAATTTTAACCAAGCTGAAGTTGACAGGCTTGTTGTCCAAGCTGGTTTTAGCGCAGATAGTTCCAATTACAACGGCGTGTTCAAAAATATTATTACTTCAATGGACAATACGCTAACGGAAATACACGCCTATATCGAAGAAATAACAATTGACCTAGCGGCAATCTCCCGTGGAGACTTAACTACGAAAATCTCACGCGATTTTAAAGGTGACTTTGCCCCCATCAAGGAGTCGATAAACAACATTTCCGTGATACTT
>WQVV01000089.1 GCA_009785665.1 Defluviitaleaceae bacterium | reverse complement strand
ATTAGACCTCTTGCATAATTAGCCAACGCCGCCTTTGCGGTCTTTTTGGCACAAGCCTGCGTCGGCTGTTCCTTGCGTGCCGCTGGCACGCCGCGTCACTGCCTCCTTGTCTTGAAATCCACGCAAATTCGGCATTGTCTAATTATGCAAGAGGTCTATTCTTGAAAAAGAAAAATGCCCTCCCCTGCATTTGTGATAAATACAGGGGAGAGCATTTCGGCTATCTGCCAAGGACTGCCCGAAGCCGGACTCGAACCGGCACGAATTTGCATTCGAGGGATTTTAAGTCCCTTGCGTCTACCAATTCCGCCATTCGGGCGAATATTATTGTTCCCTCAACGTGAAAGATTTTACCAAAGCTTTATGCAAAATGCAAGTTTTTTCTTATCGCTTGCGCAACAAAAAAATCTCAAGACAATTTTGGTGCGAAACTTCATGGATAATCTTTGCAAAAATACCCACACTAGGTATATAATATAGCAAACGAAGAACAAACAAGGGAGACGAATATGGATAAGAAGAAACTCGAAAAATACGCAGAGCTTCTAGTTCGCTCTGGCGGGAATGTGCAGAAGGGGCAGCTGGTGGTAATCAGTTGTGACGTGGACAATGCATATTTCGGGCGAATGGTGCAAGCGGCAGCGTATGACGCAGGCGCGTCGGAAGTGCGCATGGATTGGGCTGACGACCAATGTTCGCGCACAACATATCTGCGAGCGGCAAGCGAAGTCTTCGACTACTTCCCGCAATGGCGCGTGGACAAACTAAAGGAGCAAGACGACAAAGGTGTAGTATATCTTCACATACGAGCATCAGATCCCGACTTGCTTGCTGGTGTGGATTCGGATAGGCTTCGCCGCGCAACAAAATCATCACGCGCCGCAACCCTAGAACACACAAAACTAACAATGAGCAGTTTCATAAGATGGTCGCTAATAGCAATTCCATCACCAGCATGGGCGAAAAAAGTCTTCCCAGACCTGCCAGAAGACCAAGCAATGGAACGCCTATGGGAACATGTTTTAAAATGCGCAAGAGCCGACGGCGAAAACCCAATCCAAGACTGGGCAGACCACAAAAAAACATTTGAAGCCCGCGTAAACTACCTAAACAAGAAAAATTTCTCTGCCCTAAGAATAACCACAGGTCTAGGCACAGACATAACAGTAGGTCTAGCCAAGAACCACATCTGGACAGGCGGCGGCGACGAAGACAAAAACGGAATCCCCTTCTTCCCCAACATGCCAACCGAAGAAATCTTCACAATGCCAGACCGTAACCGCGCTGACGGCAGAGTAGTAGCCTCCATGCCCCTATCCTACCAAGGCAACCTAATAGAAGGCTTCGAGATGACTTTCAAAGACGGCAAAGTTCAAAGCTTCCACGCCGACAAAAACCAATCAACCCTAGCCAACATAATTGAAATGGACGAAGGCGGCGGCCGTCTAGGCGAAGTAGCCCTAGTAGCAAACTGTTCTCCAATAGGCAAAATGAACACCCTATACTACAGCACCCTCTACGACGAAAACGCCTCCAGCCACTTAGCCCTAGGCAAGGCTTATCCCAAAAACATGCAAGGCGGTGACGAACTATCCACCGAAGACCTAGTAGCCGCAGGCGGAAACGATTCCCTAGTACACGTAGATTTCATGTTCGGAACAGAAGACATGTGCATAACAGGAATAGAGCAAGACGGCACAGAAACCCAATTCTACAAAAACGGCGAATATATATTTTAAAGATTAAAGTCAAAAGATTTAAAGTCAAAAGATAAAAGACCTTGGGGACGCTGTCCCCAACCCCCTGCAAGCTTTTAAAAAAGCTTGACCAAAACTTTGACAAAAGAAAAAAAATCGCAAGCATTTGCGATTTCAACGAAGGGGGTCGAGGGGGGCTGTGTCCCCCTCGTGGGGGTATTGGGGGCAACGCCCCCAAGGTCTTTCTTTTAATCTTTTACTTATCAAAAGGAGGAATCTTTGTGAAATATCAAACTGTCAACCAAATCCGAGATAGGTTCTTGGATTTTTTTGTTGGGAAAGAACATTTTTTGTTGCCTAGTTATCCGCTTGTGCCGCAAGGGGATAATAGTCTGTTGCTGATTAATTCGGGTATGGCACCTATGAAAGCGTTTTTTACGGGGCAGGAGAAACCGCCTGCGCCTAGAGTGGCTACCTGTCAGAAGTGTATTCGTACTATTGATATTGATGATGTTGGTAAGGATGCTAGACATGCGTCGTTTTTCGAGATGCTTGGGAATTTTTCCTTTGGTGATTATTTTAAGAAGGAAGTTATTCCGTGGGCTTGGGAATTTTTGACGGAGGTTATGGAAATTCCTGCGGATAAGCTTTTAATTTCTGTTTATGAGGAAGACGACGAAGCGTATGCTATTTGGCGCGACGATATGGGTATTCCAGAGGAGAAAATTTTTCGGCTGGGCAAAGATGAGAATTTTTGGGAACATGGGGTAGGGCCTTGTGGGCCTTGTTCAGAGATTCATTTTGACCGCGGAGTTGAACGGGGTTGCGGAAGACCAAATTGCACGGTTGGTTGCGATTGCGACCGATTTATGGAAGTCTGGAACTTGGTGTTCACGCAGTTTGAGAAGCAGGAAGATGGTTCGTATGTTCCGCTTGCCGCTACCAATATCGACACGGGCATGGGGCTTGAACGGCTTGCAATTGTTCTGCAAGACGCGCCTTCTATTTTTGATATTGATAATATAAAATCTGTGCGTGATAAAGTGCTGGATATGGCCTCCTGCGGAGGGCAACGCCGATTACAGGCAGACAAGCCTTCTGAATCCGTCTCGAAGCCAGATTCTGCATTGGTGTCTGCAAATATCATTGCCGACCATGTGCGTAGTGTTGCTTTTATGGCGGCTGATGGCGTTCTGCCTTCCAATGAGGGGCGCGGATATGTATTTAGACGGCTTTTGCGTCGCGCCGTGCGGCATGGAAAGGCTATTGGGCTAACGCGCTTCGTATGCGAAGTTGCGCAGGCTTCTGTGAATGCGTATAGTTATGCGTATCCCAGCCTTGAGGAAAAATCTGGGCATATAATGAAAATTCTCGACAACGAGGAAAACCGTTTCTTGGAAACTCTCGACACGGGTATGAATTTGCTACAAAAGCACATAGACACATTGAAATCCGAAGGTAAGAATATTCTTAGTGGCGCAGATGTTTTCAAGCTGTATGATACATTTGGCTTTCCGCCAGACCTTACACGCGAAATTTTGGAAGACAACGGGCTAAACTGGGACGAAGCAGGTTTTAAAAAGGAAATGCAAGACCAAAAAGACCGCGCAAGAACAGCCAGAGGTGTATCAACCTACATGGGTGCAGACGAAACAGTGTATCATAAGTTGCCGCCAGCATTGCCAACGGAGTTTTGCGGCTATGAAGAAGATTATTGCGACACGGAAGTTCTGGCAATTATCGCAGATGGCGAAGTTGTTGAATCCGCCACGGCAGGGCAAAAAATCGCAGTGGTGCTGAAACGCACGCCATTCTATGCGGCGGCTGGCGGTCAGAAGGGCGATAGTGGATTTTTGAATATCCCGCAATTCGGAAGTCCCGACGAAGCGATTATAAGCGACTGCATCAATGTTGCGGGTAACAACACCGTTCACATTGGTGAGATGAAATCGGGAACGCTCAAGGTTGGGCAAGCCGTCCATGCGACAATTGATTTCGCTAATCGTCGCAAAACGGAATGCAATCATACCTCTGCCCATCTTCTGCAAAAGGCTTTGCGTGAAGTCCTTGGCGAACATGTTGAGCAGGCTGGTTCAAGTGTAGACCCATTCCGCGTTCGCTTCGATTTTACGCATATGTCACCGCTTTCCTCCGAAGAACGCGAAAAAGTCGAACTCATAATAAACAACTACATTAGGAACGACCTTCCCGTAACAATAGAAGAAACTACCCCCGAAGAAGCCCGCCGCAAAGGTGCGTTGGCTCTGTTCGGCGAAAAATACGGCGATACCGTGCGTATGGTAAACATAGGCAACCAAAGCATAGAACTATGCGGCGGCACGCATGTGAAAAGCACAGGAAAAATCGGCGTGTTCCGTCTGCTATCAGAAAACGGCACAGCCGCAGGCGTTCGCCGCATAGAAGCCGAAACAAACAACGTAGCAATAATGCATTACCAACACGAATCCCGCCTACTAGCAGAAGCGGCAGAAGCCCTAAAAATCCAACCAAACACCCTGCCCGAAAAAGTCAAAGCTTTGTTAGCAGAAAACCGCGAACTAAAAAGAGAATTAACAAAAATCCAAACCGCCGCCGCAGGAGAACAGCAAGGACAAGCTGTAACCGACATTCTAAAATCCGCCGAAACCCACAACGGCTTCACCCTAGTAGCCGCAAAATTACAAAACTACGACATAGAAGCTCTACGCCAACTATGCGACAAACTAAAAGCCGAACTAAAATCGGGCTGTATGCTATTATGCGGCGTAAACAGCGAAACAGGCGCGGCACAATTCCTAGCCAGCGCAACAGACGACGCAGTAAAACAAGGCATAAACGCAGGTCAAATTGTAAAACAAGCCGCAACCTTATGCGGCGGCGGCGGCGGCGGAAAACCAAACCACGCCCAAGCAGGCGGCAAAGATGCCACTCACGCAGATGAGGCATTATCTCAAGCTTTAACAAAGATGAAAGAAATGCTAGGTTAAGCGACAGCGGCAAAGCCGCTTTTCGCCGATAATATGTACCGCTATATTCACAAATATCCCTTATGGTTGATTTCTTTTCGCAGAATTGAATCAACCGATTTTGGGATATTTGTGAATTTTTTTTCTATTGTCTCTTGACTTTAAAAATCTTTCTTAGGCTCTAACAACCCAATCTGATGGTCTTTTGGTACTAATACGCCTGGCGGGAACATTGCGCGTACTTGTTCGCCAGATACGCGTTCTTTTTCTATTAGCATATCTACTAGCTTGTGTAGGATTTCAATGTGGGTTTCTATTATGTTTAGTGCCTTGTTGTATGCGTCTTCTACTATGCGCTTTATTTCCATGTCGATTTGGTCGGCTACTTGTTCGCCATAATTGCGGGTGTGGGCGAAATCTCTGCCAAGGAAAACTTCCTCATTGTCGCTTCCAAATTGGATTGGCCCTAGGGTGTCGCTCATACCGAATTTTACTACCATGTTACGGGCTATTGTGGTGGCACGTTCTATGTCGCTGGACGCGCCTGTGGTTACGTCTTTTATTACGATTGCTTCGGCGGCGCGACCGCCTAGCAAGGAGACAATTTGCTGTTCCATGAATTTCTTGCTCATGCCCATAGTGCGGTCTTCACCAGGGAGGGGCATTACATAACCACCTGCGCGACCTGTTGGGATAATAGACACCATGTACGTGGCATCAATATCTGGCAGAACTTCATGACAAATTGCATGTCCTGCTTCGTGGCAAGCAACCATGTAGCGTTCTTTTTTGGTGCAAACGCGAGATTTTTTCTCTGTACCAATACCAACTTTTATGAATGCCTTGCGAATTGATTCCATATCAATTTGCGTTTTGCCGTCACGGGCGGCTAACAATGCGGCTTCGTTTAGAAGGTTTTCGAGGTCGGCGGGGGTGAATCCTACTGTTGTTTGCGCAACGGTTTTTAAGGAAACATCCTTGCCAATTTGCTTGCCTTCCGCATGAACTTCCAGCACAGCTTCGCGCCCTGCAACGTCGGGCGGATTTACGGTAATTCTGCGGTCGAAACGACCAGGGCGTAACAGCGCGGGGTCGAGAATATCGGGGCGGTTTGTCGCCGCTAAAACGATTACGCCTTCGTTAATTCCAAACCCATCCATTTCTACTAGAAGCTGATTCAGTGTTTGTTCGCGTTCGTCGTGACCGCCGCCTAAGCCTGCTCCACGTCTGCGACCAACCGCGTCAATTTCGTCAATAATTACGATACTTGCGGGATTGCGCTTCGCCTGTTCAAATAAATCGCGTACACGGGAAGCACCAACACCAACAAACATTTCCACAAAATCCGAGCCAGAAATGCTGTAGAAAGGAACATCAGCCTCACCAGCAACGGCACGGGCAAGGTAAGTTTTTCCCGTACCTGGGGGGCCAACCAACAAAACACCACGCGGAATACGCGCACCAATATCTTGATACTTCTGCGGGGTTTTTAGGAAGTCAACGATTTCGGCTAGTTCTTCTTTTTCCTCGTCAAGACCTGCCACCTGCTTGAAGTTGACCTTTCGCTTATCTTGCAAGGTTACGCGAACGCGGCTTTTACCAAAATTCATATTGCCGCGACCGCCACCATTGTTATTAGCCTGTTGCATCACAAAGAATATTAATCCCATAAACACGAGCGAGATTAACACAATTGGCAGAATTGATAAAAACCAATTAGGCCGCGGTGGTGCGTTAGCGTCCAAAATAGTCAAATTGGCGGAATCTAAATAACCATGAACATGCCCCATAAACACACTAATACTGGGGATATGCACGGTGCGATTACCACCGCCAGCAAGGTCAATTTCTGCAATGCCCACATTGTAGACATCATAACTTGGCGTAACCGTAATTCCGCGAATACGCCCATATTGCAACTCTCGAAGCAGATTCGCGTAAGTAAATGGGTCGTCGTGAACAGTTGGTTGTAGTCGTTGCGAAATAGCAAGACCCAAAAGTATGATTAGAAATATTAGCATCAATAATGTAATACCTCGTGTGTGCTTATGTTGCACAAACTCACCTCATTCTTTCCTACTGGAATTTTTTTATAAGTCCAACAAATGGCATGTTTCTATACCAATCGGCAAAGTCCAGACCGTAACCAACAACAAAATCATTCTCAATGGTAAAGCCCAGATAATCAATTTTGACCCCACCAACTTGGCGATTTTGGGGCTTGTCCAAGAGGGCGCAAAGCTTAACAGATGCCGCCTTCTGCTCCATGATATACTTTCTAAGCCAAGCAGCAGTATATCCCATATCTACAATATCCTCAACTATAATAATGTGCCTATCTTTTAATCTGATATTTTTTGGGTATTCCAGCCGCACATTACCCGAAGATTCCATTTTATCGTCATAGCTGGAGACTTTTATAAATTCCAATTCCACACTCAAAGGCTCGATTGCCCGTGCCAAGTCGGATGTAAACATTACGCCGCCTTTTAGCACGCCAAGTAATGTAACCGTTTTTCCTCGGTAGTCTTGTACAATTTGGTCTGCAATTTGCTTCACTCGGGCGGCTATTCTATCCGCGCTTATTAAGACCTCTACTGCATCACTGTGATTAATCATCGTATTCACTCCATACGGATACCCATAATTTTTTTTCGTCGGATTCTTCGTCACACACTTCGTACTCTGCATTTGCGCGGTATGGAACAATCCATAAAATATCATTGCCGTGTGTTAGCAATGGAATACTATCCCGCCGCGATTTTGCAATTTTTTCGTCTGTAAAAAAGTCCTGTAGCTTTTTTGTAAAAAGCCGATTTCCCGCTTTTAATGTGATTTTGTCACCAGCTTGGCGAGTTCGCAAAATTAGCGGCTCTTGGATTTTATCATAATTAAATGATTTCGTACATAGTGGAAGGATAAAACCTTGGGACGCTGTCCCAAACCCTGCAAGGGGGCGCGCCCCCTTGACCCGCTCATTTGGGGTTTTACATTGAGAGGGGGTATTTTCGATTTTTGTTGATAACATGTATTTAATGTTACGTGTGCGTTTTGAAAGCGGAGAAAAAATTAAATTTTCGTATTCTTTTGTTACTATGATGTCGGGCAGGTGAATTTCGCGCCCTGTTTGCGTTTTTGCCAAATCTAAAACGGCGGAAATGTGTGCTAGTGAAATATCGTTTGCGTCGCCGCGAACTTGCGCAATCTTTGCGCGAATAACTCGCCGCGAGATTGCAGGTGGTTGTACAAGTAAATTTGTGATGTTTAGATACGCGATTTCTTCGTTATTATTGCGCGGGAAATGTGAACTGGCTTCGTGATGTATGCTTGGCTCTGAATGCGGGTTATCGGCGAAAAGCGGCTGTGCCGCTTCTGTTAGGAAGGATTCGTCGTCGCGAAGGGCTTCGGCATTGCGGGTTATTGTTGTTTTTACGTTGGGGTTAATTTCGGATTCTAATAAGGGCATTATTATGTTTCGGATTCTATTTCTTGTGTAGTCGTTTGAATGATTGCTTGCGTCTGTTATATGTGAAATTCCTGCGGTTTGTAGGTATTCTTCGATTTCGGCGCGTGATACCTCTAGTAGTGGGCGCGTTACTCGCTGGTTTACTGGCGGGATTCCACCAAGACCTTTCAGCCCCGCGCCACGGCATAAATTCATTATTATTGTTTCGGCGTTGTCGTCCATGTTATGCCCTACTGCTATTGCTTGAGCGGAAAATTCGTGTCGCGCTTCTTCTAGGTGTGTGTAGCGTAGTTTTCGTGCTGCGGCTTCTGTGCCTATGCGGTTTTCTTTTGCGAAGGCATTAACATCGGCTTGCGCTACTTTTAGCGGAATGCCTGTTTTTTCGCATAATTCACGTACAAAAGTTTCGTCGTTATCCGATTCAACCCCGCGTAGATTATGATTTACATGCGCCGCGAATATTTCAATGCTTAATTCTTCCCGCAATTCCAGCAAGCAAAACAATAATGCTACAGAATCCGCGCCGCCACTTAATCCAATAACCACGCCGCCGCCATTTGGGAACATGTTATGTTTTTTGATTGTGCTTCGCACTATTTCGCGCATTGTGCAAAACTCCTTTGTGATGGTATAATTTGCTTTCAGTCGGACAAATTCTAGTAAGGGTGATTATATATGGCAAAGCCAATTGTGGCTATAGTAGGACGACCTAATGTGGGGAAATCGACATTGTTTAATAGAATGGTAGGTTCGCGTGTGGCAATTGTTGACGACAAGCCTGGGATTACGCGGGACAGGTTATATGCAGATGCAGAATGGCTTGGAAGATGGTTCACGCTAATAGACACGGGCGGGTTAGACCCCGACGCAGATGATATGATGACAAAGCATATATATCGCCAAGCGGAAGCGGCAATCGAAAGCGCGGATGTAATTTTGTTTTTGGTGGATATAAAATCGGGAATAATGGACGCAGATTTACAAGTTGCGGATATGCTTCGTCGCGCAAAAAAGAATGTCGTGTTGGTTGTGAACAAAGTAGACGTGCCAACGCGTGAGAATCACGAGTTGTACGAATTTTACGAATTAGGAATAGGCGACCCAATTCCAATATCAGCGGGACAAGCGTTGGGGCTTGGCGATATGCTGGACGAAATAGCGGCGCATTTCCCACCAAAAGACGAGGACGAAGCAGAAGACGACAGAATCCGCGTAGCAATCGTAGGCAAGCCTAACGTGGGTAAGTCTTCGTTAATCAATAAAATTTTGGGCGAAGAACGCCTAATCGTAAGCGACATTCCGGGTACAACCCGCGACGCAGTAGATACCTTCTTCACGCACAACGACCGCGAATTTCTATTCATAGACACGGCGGGGCTACGGCGAAAAAGCAAAATCAAAGAGAACATCGAAAAATACAGCATAATCCGAACATTAGCGGCAGTAGAACGCTGTGACGTATGCGTTCTACTAATAGACGCAGACGAAGGAATAACAGACCAAGACACAAAAATAGCAGGAATAGCCCACGAACGTGGTCGCGCCGCAATAATAGTAGTAAACAAATGGGACAAAATCGAAAAAAGCGACAAGACCATGAAGGAATTTACCCAAAAAATAGAAAAAGAACTAGCGTATATGCCATACGCGCCAAAACTTTTTATTAGCGCGAAAACAGGGCAACGGGTTCAAAAATTGTTTGACTTAATTTACACTGTGTACCAGAATCACGCGCAACGTGTTGCTACAGGCGTTTTGAATGATGTAATCCTTGAAGCTACAGCTATGCACGCGCCGCCCTCTGATAAGGGTAAGGCATTGCGTTTGTATTACGCAACGCAAGTTTCGGTAAAACCGCCGACTTTTGTGCTGTTTGTTAATGATAGCCAGCTTATGCATTTTTCGTACACGCGTTATCTGGAAAATCAAATTCGTGAAGCATTTGGTTTTGTGGGAACACCCGTTCATTTTATCACTCGGGATAAAAAGGAGTAAGATTATGAAAGATTGCAAAGAAAGGAACGCGGGCGACCAATTTTCATTAGGGACTTGTGTGCTCAGCGAATGGCAAAAAATATGTATAGATTGATTGCATTGTTAATCGGATATGTACTAGGCTCGATTCAAACGGCGTACTTCGTGGGAAAAATCCACGGTATTGATATTCGCGAACATGGAAGCAAGGGCGCGGGCATGACCAATGTAACACGAACTCTAGGAAAACGCGCAGGTGCATTTGTATTCGTAGTAGACCTTTTGAAGGGCGTTGTTGCGTTTGTAATTGCGTCGTTGCTTTTTGGCGGCGAGGGGACATATGCCGACTGCGGCTTTGGCGAATACGATTTAGATGAATACGGCAATTGCCTATGTTACATGCTTGGCGGCAGTCACAGCATCATGCGTAATGTGTTGTCAGGAATCTATGCAGGCGTTGGAACAATTTTAGGGCATTGCTTTCCCGTATGGCTGAAATTCCGTGGAGGTAAGGGCGTTGCTTGCACGCTTGGTTTAATCCTTATGATTGACTGGCGCGTGGCGTTGTTCGCATATGTTTTAGGGATTATTGCGGTTGCTGCTACGCGATATATTTCGTTAGCATCGTTAATAATCACATTCATTGTGCCTGTAACTATGTGGTTTGTAGGCTACAACCATGAAGCCGTTGGAATTATGGCGGGAGTTTGCATTCTAATATGGTACTTGCATCGTGGAAATATCCAGCGGCTATTAGACGGCACAGAGCGGAAATTCTTGAAAAAAACAGAACCACCGCCAGCGGAATAGCCGCCTTTCGCCGATGATATGTATTTGGTAATCAATCAAACAAGGTGCGAAATGTTCAAAACCCAAGACAGAAAAAACGAGAGGAAAACAGCTTGGGGAGTGCAGGAACATTGTCCAGAACCACATTCCCAAACTAGCTTATACTTTGTAAGCGTCAAATAGAGCCACGTCTGTACAGAGGCGGCTCTATTTGACGCTTACTGTCAGTGCAATCGCAAAAAAAGAATATGAAGGCAATATTTGGTCTTGTATCGCAGGATTTAAGCTATATCCACGGTGAACGTGAATCTAGACCTAACGGCGCGAAAAAGGAATTTCATACCAAATCGACAGCTTTTCTTCGTGCCTTGGGTAACGACTTGGGCTTTAAGAAGTTCAAAGTGAGCAAAAACTACGCTGGGATTGGCGTATCGGGCGAAATCATGCTTAGAGCCTGTTTAATATCTTGAAAATTGCTACCAACTGTCATAAAATGTGTTAAAAGCGCAGGGGGCAAGCAAATGAGAAAAGCGTATCCTAGCGATATAACCCGAGAGCAATACGAGAT
>WQVV01000088.1 GCA_009785665.1 Defluviitaleaceae bacterium | reverse complement strand
TATTATTTGCTGGAGCTATTGCACGAATACCGCGTTGTATTTGATTGTTACCAACAAACTGCATGGCGTTAGGATGGCTAGTTATCCAATCAAACCTAACATCTGAAACATACATGGGATTAGTAAACAGATTTAGGTTCATAGTGTCGCCAACACGCAAAATCTGATTGTGATTTGGGTGGTTAGGGTGCAGGATAAAACTGGCTTGCCCATCAAATGGCGCGTAAGTTACAGCATGATAATAGATAGTAATTGTTTGCCCATTGCTTAAAATGGCAGTTGCAGTGATTTTTACATAGTCCAGATACTGCCTATGCGCTGTAAGTATTCCGCTATTATCCACGGAAATAATGTTAGGCTTATCCGATACAAATGAAATACTATCAATCGAATACGGCGTATCATTTACTGGCATTATCTGCGGATTTGTCCCAACTTCCGCTCTTACAAAACTATTTGCAAAGAAAAACTCCGTAGGGTTGGTGTCGATTATTTTTACCCTATCAATGGCTACAGACTCTTGCCATGCGCGAATTAATATTTGCCCAGATTGTGGCGGTTGTCCCGCTATGCCGTGGATTATGGGTTCGTTGTTTATTTGAACGAAGTCGTTAGCAATATTGCACCACCTAAATAAATCTATAAATTCATCTTGTGCTACAATTCTAACACTGTGCATTTCACCTCTGGGAAAAGAATGATGTCCAAGCCATTGGCTGGGAACAGTTAAATCCCAATTGCGAATAACTTGCACTTGATATTCATGGATTACAATGGCTATATTATTATCAAGGTCAGTATGTCGTATGTGAAATACGATAAAATCAACCCCAACTGGAGATGTAAACTTAAAATCAACTTCGGCAATAAAATTATCCCACGCTCTGCCTCTGGTTTGAGCGTGACTCCACCAATTGCTGATATTAGTGACTAACATATTGTTATATCTACGCATAGTAAAGCGAGGACTATCCCAAAACAAAGTATCAACAGTAAAATCATCAAAAAATGTGGGCGCATTAAAACTCAAAGGCATAAAAGCCATAGGCTCAATTACATAAACCCTAATTGTTTTAATTATAGGCTTTGTTGCTTCTTCTGGATTTGGCTCATCTTCTGTTGTTTCGTTCGAGTAGTCGGGAATAGTCATAGTTAGCGCGCTTGGGGTTGTGGTTGCCCAAAATGTAATAGTAACATCACTTTCGCTAATGGAAAGCCCTTCGATTATAGCAATTCCATCTTCGGTAAGTACATTTGGGCTTATAAGTACAAAATCTTCGTCGCTTGAAATTTCAACAAGCATTATTTCCTCACCAAGCAAAACCGTAAGGTCAACGCTTTCGCCTACTTCCAAAACCAATGCGTCTATGCTTAGTTCTTCCGCCGAAACAAAAAATTGTTCTTCCTCCTGTCCGTTTGTGTAGGTTGTTTCGTGTTCGGCAGCAAAAACCGTAGGCATTCCGCCTACGGCAAGAATTACGGTTAGCATCATTGCCAACAATCGTTTTACGAACTTCATGAATAACCTCCATATTTGGCTTAAAGCCTTTTTTCTTTTATTAACTTGTTAATTTCGGCTATTTCACTACGAGAGCGGTGCATTTCCAAAATAAAGATAATAAAATGCACAACCAAAGATATAGCTATTAGCATCCAGAATGAAGTAAATTCAAACCAGCCTAGCCCTATCCTTATTATAATTACTATAACCGTTGACCAAGCAAAGTCTATAACGTAGTTTAATACACGATAACTAAACTCGAGCCGTTCCGTTAGCCTTAAACCTGCGTTTATTGCCAAGTGAGAAACAAAGGTGCGTATAATAGTGGTGACAAAATCTACATCATAGCTTGGGGACACGAGTACAACAAAGGCCAAAAGCAAAAGGCACGCACCAGAGGTAAGAAATGTGTTTGTAAGTAGTTTTTTCATTTTTTGATGCCCTCCAGTGCTTCTTTTATGCCTTTTAAATAGCTGCGGGAAATATAAACTCGCTCGCCATTTGTTAAGGTTGCTTCCGTTTTGCTGTTAAATGAGGGGGCAATTGAATCCAGCGTTCTTATATTTAATACGCAAGATTTGCTTATTTGCACAAAACCTGCCAATGCAAAATTTTCTACAACTTTATACAGCCTCAACTCCGTTTCATATACATTTTTTTCGCAGTAAACGAAGGTTGTTTTATCCACGCTTTCAAAGTAGAAAATGCTTGAGATTTTAACGAAAACTTCGCTAGTATCGCTAGTGCATTTAATCTTGGTATTTATTAATTCAAGATGCGCAATAGCATGAATCGTTTCTTTGTCCAACTCGGAATACTTGATAATAAGTTCGCCCTTGTTTACTGCCGAATCTTGTTCGAGCTTTATTATCAACGAATCACCTCCACAATTATTGTATCGGTAGTATTACCAATTTCGCAATGGGATTAATACCAAGAGGTAAAATACAGCTACTGAAATACAAAATTGCCCTCCCCCTCCATTTGGAGGAATATGTAAAAATAACAGTACATTTTCCAACCGAATGAAGTGGAGCGGCACAGCCGCATTTCGCCGACGACCTGCATGGCACGCTAACGCATACGTCTCGAAGCCGTGAACAGTTTCCTAGCCCATAAAAAAGCCCGTACATTTTCGCTGTACGAGCCTTTTTTCATTGTTTAGGAATTTGCATCTGGCTTCGAGACGTATGCGGAGATTGCCAGTACATGTCATCGGCGAAATGCGGCTGTGCCGCTGCCGCCTACATACATGCCCCTACGAATGCTTTTATTAATGGGCTGGGGCGGGTTATTCTGGATTTAAATTCTGGATGGAACTGTACTGCTACGAACCACGGATGTGATTCGGGTGGGAGTTCTATTGCCTCTAGGTGTTGGGCATCAGGGGATTGCGCGGCTTCTATTATGCCTGCGGCGGTTATGCCAAGGCGATATTTGTTGTTTACTTTGTATAGATGACAGAAGCGTTCGTGGATTATTTGTTCGTTGTAAGCGGCGTAGATTTGGGAATTGGGGTTTAGTTTGCAGGGATACGCGCCCTTTCGTTTTGGGGGGGATTTTTCGTCGGGGTTTGTTATGTGTTCTATTATTGGCATTAGGGTGTTGGGGTTGATTTCTGTTGTGTCGGCTTCTGGGCGATTCATTACGTTTCTTGCGTATTCTATTAGGGCGCATTGCATTCCTAATCCAATGCCTAGGAATGGGATTTTTGATTCGCGGGCGTAACGGATTGCACTGATTAGCCCTGCTGTGTCGCGGCTTCCGTAGCCGCCAGGTACTAGGATTCCTTTTAGGTTTTGAAGTTTTTGTGCGGCGGTGGTGTCGTTGATTTCTCTTGCGTGTAGCCATTTTATGTTTACTTTTACGTTGTGGGCTATGCCCGCGTGTTCTAGTGCTTCGGTTATGCTTAGGTAGGAGTCGCGGAGTTCGGTATATTTTCCTACTAGGCCTATGGTTATTTCGTTTTGGAGGTTATGAGTTTTTTCTACTAATTGCTTCCATTCGGAGAGGTCGGGGGCGGGTGGGTTTAATCCTAGGCGTTTGCATACTACATCTGCGAAGCGTTCTTCTTCTAGTAGTAGGGGGACTTCATATAGTGATGTTGCGTCCATGTTTTCTATCACGCAGGATTTATCCACATTGCAGAATAGCGCGATTTTCTCCCGCATTTCGGTTCCCATACTGCGCTCTGTGCGGCATACTACTGCGTCGGGTTTTATTCCCAGCGAAAGCAGGTCTTTTACAGAGTGTTGCGAAGGTTTTGTTTTCATTTCGTCTGCGAAGTTTAGATATGGGATTAGGGTTACGTGAATGTACATCACGTTTTCGTAGCCCACATCATGCATGGTTTGGCGTATGGCTTCTAGGAAGGGTAGGCTTTCTATGTCGCCCACCGTGCCACCTATTTCGGAGATTATTATTTCCGAATTTTTTTTTGCGCGATATATTTTCTCTTTTATTGCGTCTGTGATGTGCGGGATTACTTGGATTGTTGCACCGCGGTATTTGCCGTCGCGTTCGCCGTTTAGCACTTCCCAGTAAATTTTTCCTGCCGACACGCTGCTTACCGCGCTTAGATTTTCGTCTATGAATCGTTCGTAATGCCCTATGTCTAGGTCTACCTCTGCGCCGTCGTCGGTTACGTAGACTTCGCCATGCTGATACGGGCTTAGTAGACCAGGGTCTTGGTTAATGTATGGGTCAAATTTTTGAATGGTTACTTTGTAGCCGCGTGCCTTCAAAAGCCGTCCCAATGAAGCGGCGGTTATGCCCTTTCCCAGCCCCGAGCATACACCGCCTGTCATAAATATATATTTTGCAGCTTGCATTTATTTACCTCCTCATGGTAGGTAGCTCCCCCAAGCTCCTATATGTCTTCGGTGGCTAGTTGCAGTTTTGTGTATGTTTCAATTGTGCCTATGTCGAAGCAATCGCCATTCATTTTGTAGACGTAAACATCTTTGCGTTTGTGAAGCCATTGCGGAAACGCTCCAATTAAATCGGAGTTATTGCCCTCGTTTAGGTATTGCGCAAACATTGCCGCTGTTTCCTTTGTATAAAAATACGTTGCGTAAATTGCCATATTTGACTTGGGTTCGGCGGGTTTTTCTACTAGGTCTAGGACTTTTCCGTTGGGGTCTAGTTCTGCTACTGCGAAGGCTTTTAGCTGTTCGATATTGTGTAATTCTTTTCCTGCTAAAGTGTCGCAACCTGTTTTGCGGAAAACATCCAATTGCTCGCGAAGGTCGTATGTGAAATAGTTGTCGCCTGCTATTATTACCAATTCATCGTTAATGGATTTTTCAGTGATTGCAAATTGAACGTCGCCCACTGCACCACGACGGTTTTCGTTGTCGGTTGTGCCATCGTCTAGCACATCTATTGGGATTTCCGTATTTGCAGTTTTTGCCCATTCGCAAAAATGCGGATAGAACTTGCTGTTGGACACAACATAGATGTTTTCCACGTCGGGTATGGCGTTTAATTGCTCGACTATATAATCGAGAATTGCTTTGCCGCGCAATTGCAAAAGTGCTTTCGGCAGGTTTTCTGTTAGCGGATACATGCGGGTTGCATATCCCGCCACAAGAATTATTGCTTTCATAATAATCATCCTCTCATGGGGTTGTGAACAATTTGTTAATGCAATCAGTCATTTCTTTGGGGGGTGAAGCTTCCCAAGTTGTGCCTTTGGGATATGATAGAAAATCTTGCATGATTTCCAAACAGCGGCAATGAAGCAACTGCATAGACGCATGACGCGAAGAATCACCATATTTTTTATCCCCAACCAATGAAAAACCAATAGACGCAAGATGCGCCCGAATTTGATGCGAACGCCCAGTAATGGGCGAAACTGAAAGCAAGCTGTGGTTTTTAGAAACCGCCAGCACGGTGAATTTAGTGATTGCAATTTTCATGCCCTCTTGCGGGGTTGTGAAAATTTTTGCAGTGTTTGTTTTTTCGTTTTTGTGATAATAGCCCTCTAATGTGCGAGTTTCGCCTACTTTGCCAGCGATTCCATTTGCGACGGCTAGGTATTCTTTTTTAATTGCGTCGCGAGTAGCAAACAACGCATTCACGGCTTGTAACGCATGAAGTGTTTTCCCGCAGATTACTAATCCGCTGGTGTTTACGTCTAATCGGTTGCATATTGCAGGGGTGAAATCGGCGGTTGGATTGTACGCGCCACTTTCTTGCAGATAGTACAATACTCGTGCTAGTAGATGGTCGGTAGTTTTTCCATCGCCTTGGGACGGTAGCCCCACGGGTTTATTCACGATTAGCAAATTCTCATCTTCAAAGATGATTCCTGTTAGGGGCTTTGCTTCTGCGAAGTTACGCGCTTTTCGGCAACCTTCAATTGTTTCCTCTGACAGAAACAATCGTAACTCGTCCCCTTCTTGCAGAAGTTCATTACCCTGTGCGCGTGCGCCATTTAGTTTAATGCGTTTTTTTCGTAGCATCTTGTAAATGAACGAATGTGGCGCGTTGTTTAAATAGGCAAACAAAAACTTGTCCAAACGGCGATTAGCATTTTCATGCGTGATTGCAATAACCATTACGTGTTGCTTGCAGAAGCCTTATGCATCCAGATTAGATAGGCATTCATGAAAGCATCAATTTGCCCATCCATAACGGCTTGTACATTGCCTGTTTCCTCGTCTGTGCGGTGGTCTTTTACCAGCGTGTACGGGCAGAATACATACGAACGAATTTGACTACCCCAAGCGTTATCCTTAATTTCGCCGCGAATCCCCGAAAGCTTTGACAATTGTTCCTCTCGTTGCTTCAGGTACAATTTGGATTGAAGCATTTTCATGGCGCGGTCGCGGTTTTGAATTTGACTGCGTTCGTTTTGGCATTGCACTACTATGCCTGATGGTAAATGCGTAATCCGAATAGCGGATTCAGTTTTATTAACATGTTGCCCACCTGCTCCGCCAGAGCGGTAAGTATCAACTTTTAAATCTTCGGGATTAATTTCAATACTTGTTGCTTCGTCAAGTTCGGGCATAACATCGCATGATGCAAAGGACGTATGCCGCCGTCCACCTGAATCAAACGGCGAAATACGCACCAGCCTATGAATGCCCTTCTCGCTACGAAAATACCCAAAAGCATTCTCGCCACTTACTTGGAAGGTCACGGATTTAACGCCTGCTTCGTCACCGTCCAGCAAGTCGAGAATTTCAAACTTGAATCCGCGTTTTTCCGCCCATTTGCCGTACATACGCAGAAGCATTCCCACCCAGTCGCAGGATTCTGTACCGCCCGCCCCTGGGTGTAACGACACAATCGCATTGTTGATGTCGTATTCGCCATTAAGCAAAGTGTCCGTGCGAAGACGCTCATACGCTTCCAAAAAGGCTTCGGATTGCTCCTTAGCTTCGGGGACGAGTTCGCTGTCTTGCGCTTCGATTCCCATTTCTGCCAGTGTTATTGCGTCGTCGTACAAGCCCTGCACTTTTTCAAAGGACGTTATTTTGCTTTTCAAAAGCTTTAGCTTTTTCAATACTGTTTGCGAATTAGCTTGGTCGTTCCAAAAACCCATTTTTAGTGTTTCTTTTTCTAGGTCTTCCATTTCGATTTTGGCGTTAGCCAAGTCAAAGTGAATCCCCCATTTCGATTAGCTTTGCCTTGTACGGCGTTAGGTTGCGTTTAATTTCTTCTAGTACCAGCATTTTTTCACTCTCCCGTTATCATGCTCTATTTATACAACATTGTTTGAATTTTTTGCCGCTTCCGCAAGTGCATGGGTCGTTTCTGCCAACTTTTGCTTCTGCGCGGCGTGTTGGTTTTTTTACGGTGGCTGTTTCACTGCTGTTGGTGGAAATTTCGCTCATGTTTACGGCTTGCTGCATTTGTGGTTGCTGTTCTGTGACTATTGCCACGTTAAATAATCCGCGTACCGTGTCCAACTGAATATTGTTGGTCATATCCTCGAACATATCAAAACTTAGGAATTTGTATTCCACAAGCGGGTCGCGCTGCGCATAGGAACGCAAGCCTATTCCTTGCCGCATTTGATCCATTTCGTCGATATGATCCATCCAGCGGCGGTCTATTGATTTCATTGTCATTACGCGTTCTATGTCGCGCATTCTTTCAGGGGTGATTTCTTCTTCTTTTTTCTCATATTTTTTTGTTGCGACTGCCAGAATATTTTCCTTCACCTTGTCCCTTGTGATGCTGTCCATTTCTGACCTTTCGATTACTAGCGCGGGTTCGTGGAGTATTGGCAGTAAGTGTGTGTTTAGTTCCTCTACATGCCAATCTTCGGGAACGTCGCCTTCTGCGGTGTGTTCGTCCACGGCACGATTTATTACAGCGCGTAGCATGTTCATTACATTGTCGCGAAGATTCGCGCCAGCTATTACTTTGTTTCGTTCGCCATAGATTATTTCGCGTTGCTCGTTCATAACTTGGTCGTATTGCAACAAATGCTTACGAATACCGAAGTTATTACCCTCAACCTTTTTTTGCGCGTTTTCTACTATGCGCGTAAGCATTCCGTATTCGAGAACATCATCGTCCCCCATGCCCACTCGTCCCATGATTGCTTTCATGCGGTCGCCGCCGAACAAACGCAAAAGTTCGTCTTCGGCAGAAAGATAAAACCGCGAAAGCCCAGGGTCGCCTTGACGACCAGAACGCCCACGCAACTGATTATCAATACGCCGCGATTCATGACGTTCGCTACCAATTACCCGCAAACCGCCTAGTTCAACTACGCCTTCACCTAGCATAATGTCCGTTCCGCGTCCTGCCATATTCGTGGCAATGGTGACATTTCCTTTTTGTCCTGCCAGCGCGATAATATCTGCCTCGCGCTCGTGATGCTTCGCGTTTAGAACTTCATGCGGAATACCCTTCTTCTTTAACAATGCGGAAACAAGCTCCGATTTTTCAATGCTAACCGTACCCACAAGAACGGGTTGTCCTTTTTCGTGGCTTTCGGCAATGTCTGCTACGATTGCGTTGTATTTCGCGGCTTCTGTGCGGTAGATTACGTCGTCTTTATCGTCACGAATCATAGGCACGTTTGTGGGAATTGCAACCACGTCCAGCCCGTATATTTCGCGAAATTCGCCTTCTTCGGTAATCGCCGTTCCTGTCGCGCCAGCTTTTTTCGTATATTTATTGAAGAAATTTTGAAAAGTGATTGTGGCAAGCGTTTTGCTTTCGCGCTGAACTTTTACGTTTTCCTTAGCTTCAATAGCTTGATGAAGCCCATCAGAATAACGCCGACCAGGCATAAGCCGCCCTGTGAACTCATCAACGATTAGAATTTCATCATCCTTGCTTACATAGTTTACATCACGGTGCATGTTATAATTCGCCTTCAACGCGTTGTTGATAAAATGCTGAATCTCTACGTTTTCGGGGTCGGATAGGTTTTCTACTGCGAAGTAGCGTTCGGCTTTTTTTACGCCGTCTTGCGTTAGCGTTACTGCCTTTTTCTTCTCGTCTACAATGAAGTCGCCTTCTTCTTCTACATCTTGGCGAAGTAGTGGGTTGTTCATTTCTTCTTCATTTAAGATGCGACCTTTTTTTAGATTCTTTGCGAATTGGTCTGCGACTTTGTAAAGCATAGTTGACTTACCGCTAGGCCCACTGATAATCAGAGGTGTACGCGCTTCGTCAATTAGAATCGAGTCAACTTCGTCAATAATCGCATAATGCAACCCACGCTGAACTTTATCCTTCTCAAACACGACCATGTTGTCACGCAGATAATCGAAGCCCAATTCGTTATTGGTAGCGTAAGTGATGTCGCAGGCATACGCCGCACGACGTTCCAGTGGCGCAAGGTCGTGAATTATACAGCCCACTGTTAATCCTAGGTATTCATATTTTAAACCCATTAGTTCTGCATGGTACTGCGCCAGATATTCGTTTACCGTTACAAGGTGCGCACCTTTCCCAGCAAGCGCGTTCAAGTATAACGGCAACGCAACAGTTTGCGTCTTACCTTCACCCGTTTTCATTTCCGCAATACGCCCTTGGTGCAAAACTGCCCCACCCAACAACTGCACACGGAAGTGTCGTTTTCCAGTCAAACGCGTGGTTGCTTCGCGGAAGGTTGCGAACGCTTCGGGCAGAATATCGTCCAAAGTTTGCCCGTCTGCAAGCCGCCTTTTAAACTCGTCTGTTTTGCCGCGTAGTTCCCCTTCCGTTAAACGTTGCATGTCTGGCTCAAGTGCTTCTATGCGGTCTATTATTGGATTCAGCCGTTTTATTTCCTTATCGCTGTAGTTCCCAAAAATCTTGTCAAGTATTCCCATAGTGTTAATCTCCTCGTCTGCTGTCTTTTTCTAAGTTTCATTCTTGTAAGTGTATCAGTTGGAGGATTTTGGCGCAAGGGGTTGTTGTTATTTGAGCACGACAAACGCATGAAAGAGGTTTCCAAGCAAAGTTGCAAAGCGAATTGTGTTAGAGATTAAAGAGAAAGTAAAATATTCAAGTGTTTTTCTGGGTTTGTGCCAATTGCAAAGCGTTTTCTCGCTAGGCTGAGGTTTTTCTTTGTCACATCAAATATTTTTAATACATTCAAAGCCAGTTTTTTTATGATGTTGAGGTTAAAGGCGGTCTGTTTTTCAATGGTTCGGTTTTCGTCCTCTCGGAAAGTTACGTCTAAATGCCAGTGGTAACTTTCAACCATCCAATGTCCTCGTATTGCTCTTGAAATTTCTTTCGCGTTCAGACTACTGATAAAATATCGAATTTCTGTTGTTGTTTTGCCGTTTTTTGTTATGGTATTTCGTGTCATACTTTTTCCGCTAAAACAGTATCATTGCTAGGGATTTAAGCCCAATCCAATCTTTACGCTCGTCAAGCCAATTTATGTCGTCTGTTTGCCAATATTCGCGCTTTTCTATGCCGCCGCGAGCTTTTTCTTTCGTTTGTCTGTAAGCGCACTTCGCTAAAAACCAATTTTTCCCCAACGCAAAAACCATTCTCGTCTACCGCACTTACGATATGATTTGCTTTTTGGTTCCGTTGCCTCGCTGTGTTTTTCCGTCTATGGATAAGAGTTTTTTGATTTTCTCACCTTCGCCTGTGTTTAGCATTTCGTTGAATCTATCCATAAACCCTTGCAAAAACTCTGATGACAATGACGCAAATACTCGCTGTATCGTATCGTGTGACGGTATCCCATTTGGAAACTCTAAATATTGTCGCAAAAATCCTTCATGTTCTTTCCCAAATATTTCTACGTCTTCCCATTTTTCCGCATTTGACAACTTTGCAAAAAATGCTAACGCTATTGCGTCTTTTATCTTGTGTCGTACTTTTGTGCTTTGACGAGGGGCTATTGCATAATCCAGATACATCAATATTTTTTCCATTTTCTTTTGACCCCTTGTGGGCTACTTTATCACATTTATTTGCACTTTGTTCATATATTGTTATCTTTTGTTAATTCATGCGTTTGTCGTGTAGGGGGTGACGCATGGCTAACAATACACAAGGCAAGAGACAACAGCGTAAAAGCGATACTAGCCGAGCCAGAGCTATTTGTAGAATTTCTCCACAACTTTATCCCAGTGGAAATTCTAAAGGACGTTGCACCCACAGACATTGAAGATGTATCGGAACGTCTGTTATCATTAGTGTCGGAGCAAAAAGACGGCGATACCATAAAACGTATCAACCTAAAAGGCGATAAACCACTGTTTGTTATCACTATTGTGGAGCATGAATCAAGTGTGAATTTTCGCGCATCATTCAAAATGCTTCTGTATATTGCACTAATTTTAAATGACTACGAAAAAGAAGTGAACAAAGAATCAAGCCAAAACACCAACAAGTCTACAAAAGTCACGCTGACAAAGGATTTCAAATATCCACCAGTGTTACCAATAATACTTTACGCTGGCGATGACGAGTGGACAGCGGAAACCAATTTCCTAAACCGAACAGAAATGAGCGACATTTTTGAGAAGTATATTCCCAAGTTTGAATACGAACTGGTAAACTTAAATAAGTACAGTTTTGCCGACTTAGCTGAATTTGAGGGT
>WQVV01000087.1 GCA_009785665.1 Defluviitaleaceae bacterium | reverse complement strand
TATTAGCAACCGTAGCATATACAAAAACCCCAGCCGAAGCCATAAACAACAAAACTGAAATGGTTCGCAAAAAGCCAGTGATTCTGTTTCGCCGTCTTGTTCGCGCCCCTACAACTGTAGACGTTTGTAAATACCCCTCCAGCACTTGACGATACTCGTTATCGGCAAAGCGCAAGGCTCTTTCAAAATGCGGATATTTCATAAGCGGCTTGATATAATGATGCGCGAGGTAATTCTCTTGTGCAATGCCTTCTTCGGCGCACAGCATTCCTATGTAGGCTTTAGCGTAGTGCGGGTTGATTGCTAATGCTCTTTTGAAGTAGTCAAATGCCTCATGCCACTTTGCATCTTCCAGCAGAATAAACCCTCTATCTGTTAGGGATTCTACGGTTGGCGCATTTCCCGTAACTTCTGTGATTTGTGTGACTTCCGTAACTTGTGTAATTTCATTTACCACGGTAGTGGGAATGTTTTTTACCGATTGAGTTCCGCAATACTCGCAAACGACTTTAACCTCACCTTCAACGAAGGTGAGGTTTGCGCCGCATGAATTGCATTTAAATTCGTTTGTCATCATGTTAAAACTTTGTCAACTAGGGACTTTAAATCTACAGTCATGGTTTTTAGTTTTGCTACAGCGTCGTCTATTGTTGAGCCTGATGGTAGTTTCGTGCCAAAGTATAATTTAATTTTCGGTTCGGTGCCAGAGGGGCGAACACATGCCCATGAACCGTCATCAGTAGCGTAGTACAGAACATCAGAGACTGGAAGTGTTGAATCAGTAACTACGCCTGTTTCGATATTTTTGATTGTGCGATTTTGATAATCGCGTGCTTCGATAACCTTAGAACCAGCAAGACTTTGCGGCGGGTTGCTACGAAGGTAAGCCATAATCCGCTTGATGTCACTTAGCCCGTCAACGCCCTTTAGGGTAATGGATTCTATGCATTCGCGATATAGCCCGTATTTTTTGTAAAGTTCCTGCAACGCATCATAGAGCGAAAGCCCCTGCTTGCGATAAAACGCCGCCGCTTCGCAGATTAGCAAACTTGCTACAACTGCGTCTTTGTCGCGGGCGTAAGTTCCTGCAAGATAGCCGTAACTTTCTTCAAAGCCTAGGATATAACTGTGGCTTCCTGTTTCTTCAAACCCTTTGATTTTTTCGCCAATGTATTTGAATCCTGTTAATACTTCCATATACTCAAGCCCGTAGGCTTTTGTTATGGCGCGTGTCATATCGGTGGACACGATTGTTGAAATAATTGCACCATTTGCGGGAAGTTTGCCTTTGGCTTTCATTTGGGACACCATGTAATCTGTTAGCAAAACGCCTGTCATATTGCCCGTTAGTAATTCGTAGTCATTGTCCCGTTTTACTGCTATTCCTACGCGGTCGCAGTCGGGGTCGGTGGCTACTATTAGGTCTGCATCTTTTTCGTGTGCGAGTTTCAGCGCGCAAGCAAATGCCAATTTATCTTCTGGATTAGGATAGGAAACTGTTGGGAAATTCCCGTCGGGGGATTCTTGTTCTTTTACCACAAAAACATTTTTGAATCCCGTTTCACGCAAGGCACGTTGAACTCCCTCATTACCAGCACCATGCAATGGTGTGAACACAATTTTAATATCCGATTCGGGAATGATTTCGGGGTTGAGACATTGCGCCTTTACGTTTTCGATAAACTTGTCGTCAACTTCTGGCGGGGCTATGTTGAATAAACCTTTGGCAACAGCTTCATCTTGAGGCATTGTTTTCACCATTGCGAAGCTGGTTACTTTCAACACTTCGTCAATGATTGCCTCGTCACGCGGGTACGGGCATTGTCCCCCGTCCGACCAGTATACTTTGTAGCCGTTGTATTCTGGCGGGTTGTGGCTTGCTGTTACTACGATTCCCGCTACGCAACCAAGGTGACGCACCGCAAATGATAACAATGGTGTTGGGCGAAGACTTTCAAAGGTATACGTTTTGATTCCGTTTGCGTTAAGTACCAATGCCGCTTCCGTTGAAAACTCTGGCGACATACGGCGGCAGTCATGCGCAATTGCAACGCCCATACCTGACTTGTATGCGTCGCTTTGCAGAATGTAATTCGCAAGCCCTTGCGTAGCTTTGCGAATTGTATAGATATTCAATCGGTTTGTTCCCGCACCCAAAACTCCTCGAAGCCCCCCTGTTCCAAATTCGAGGTCGCGGAAAAATCTGTCTTCAATTTCCTTCTCGTTGCCTGAGATTTCTTTTAACTCCGCCTTTGTTACGTTGTCGATAATTGGGTCTGATAACCATTGTTCGTAAATTTCTCTGTAGCCCATGAATATTCCTCCCTTTTTTTGTATCTGGAAACGTATAACTTAGCCCAGAATGCACGTAAGCGGCGAAAAGCGGCTTTGCCGCTTACCGTCCAAATCTGGCGCGTAGTTTTTCGTGCCATTTTTGTGGAACTTCCTTGTCGCCGTCTTTGCGGCGCGATTTACGTTGTTCGGCCATTTCCATTTTTGTTTTCATGCCCTTCATGCTTACGATGTACGCGCCTGCGACTTCTACTGTCACCGTTTTTTTCACGGGCAGAACTTTGAATGTTTCCGCTTCGCACATCATTGTCATGATTGTTGGGCCTATTTTGGCTTTTACCAATGGCATTTTCATCATCTTCGCCATGCGGGGTACTTGGTCTACCATTGCCTTTGGCATGTTCGCGTTAGTAATTTTGTCCTTCTTCTTGTCTATGATGTACATTGACACCGTTTGTTTATGCTGTGCAACCATTTCATTTTGTTCAGCGGTTTTCTTCCCCGCCCAACTGTTTAGAAAGTATATGACAACACCGATAATCAGCACGACTATGGATATTATCAAAACAATTCCCCATATTTCCAAATTCTTGTCCTCCTTTGAATTTTTGCTAAGATATTGCTAAGACATATTATATGAAGAATCCGCTTGGGAAGCAACTTAAATGTTCTTTCGTTAAATGTTCGTGGCTACTTAGGAAAAAACCGCGCAAGAAAATCATCCTCTGTTAGGATTGGAATTTCCAGTTGTGCGGCTTTTTTATTTTTGGACGAGGCGGAAAGAGAATCATTGTTAATCAAGAACGAAGTTTTTGCGGTGACACTGCCTGTAGTGCGTCCTCCGTTAGTTTCTATGAAGGATTGTAACTCCTTGCGGTTTTTGAATTGCGATACGTCCCCCGTAATCACGAAAGTAAAACCGTCCAGCGGTAGGCCTTCGGCGGGGATTTCGGGGATAATAATTCGTAGGATTGCTAGTGCTTGCGTGAACGTGGCGTAATTCTTCTCTTGTGAGAAGTACGCATGTAGGCTATGGGAAATTGCGTCGCCATAACCTTTTATTTCGGATAGGATTTCTAGGTGGTTGTCATCTTTGCAGGCTTCTACGATTTTTATAGCGTCGTGCTTGAAATGTGTGCATAGCAATTTTGCATTGGAAAGCCCTACATGTCTAATGCCTAGGGCGTAAATAAAATTTGGTAACGGAATATCCTTGGCCGTTTCTATGCTTTGGATTAGTTTTTCATAAGACCTACGCCCGAAGCCTTCCATTTGCTGAATTTCATTTTCGTATTCTTGCAAGCGGAATAAATCTGTGAAGTCAACGATTATGTTGTGCTGGATTAATTTTTCCAAAGTTTGCTCGGATAACCCGCCTATGTTTAATGCGTCGCGGCTTACGAAATGCGATAATGCGCGAAGTTTTTGCGCGTCACAAGTGGGACTTGTGCAGTATAAAACTTCTGGGTCGCCTGTGATTTCTGTTTCGCTATTGCATACTGGGCAGTTTGCTGGGATTTCTACTGGTGGGGTGCTGGTGTTTTCTTCGTCGCGAAGGCTTAGATTTTCCGCTACTTGCGGGATTATCATGTTTGCTTTGTATACGCTAATGCGGTCGCCAAGGCGCAAACCCAGCCCACGCAGAATGCTTACATTATGCAAGCTTGCGCGGCTTACCTGCGAACCTTCAATGTCTACAGGCTCGAAAATTGCCACGGGGTTTACTAGCCCTGTACGCGAGGTGTTCCATTCTATGGAAAGCAAAGTTGTTTCCGCGAGTTCATCTGCCCATTTGAAAGCTAGGCTGTCTTTTGGGAATTTCGATGTTGTTCCAAGGGATTCACTATAAGGAATATCGTCATATGTCAACACTAAGCCGTCAGTCATAAGCGGCGCGGTTGGAATTAGCGACTTGAATTTCTCCACGACTTCAACAACATTTTCCGCCGTGACTTTCTCGAAATCTGCAATATCAAACCCCTGCGAAACAATCCATTCCAGTCGCTCAGATTTTTTATCCCCGAAAGGCGCGTTGGTAGAGAACGCATAAAAGTGAACGTGGCGTTTTGATGCAGTTTCGCTGTTTAGTTGGCGAACTGCCCCACTGCATAAGTTTCGCGGATTTTTGTATTTTACTTCTTCTTGTTCGTTGATTGATTCAAAGTCGGCTATGGAAATTACGGCTTCGCCACGTAGGGTGAACTGCCCTTTGTATGGCACTGTTAGCGGGATATTTACGAATACTCTTGCGTTGTGGGTTACGTCTTCGCCTATGTTACCGTTTCCGCGTGTTAGGGCCTGTTGCAGTTCGCCGTTGTTGTATTTTAGGACTATGGTTAGCCCGTCTAGCTTCCATGAAAGTAACCCGTGTTGCTCTTCTAGGAAGGCTACAAGGGCTTGCGGGTCTTTTGTTTTGTCCAGCGAAAGCATGGGGGTATCGTGCGTGGCTTTGGATAAACCGCTTACTATTTCGTAACCCACTTTGCGTGTGGGGCTTCCTGCCAGTTGTATGCCTGTTGATTTTTCTAATTGCGAAAATTCGTCGTATAGTTTGTCGTACTCTAGGTCGGACATTATTTCGCGGTTTTCTTGGTAATATGCGCGGCTTGCGGCGTTTAGTTTTGCGGCTAGTTCTTTCATTCTTGTTATCATAATATACGCACCATTTCTACCGTTATTTCCTGCACGAATGGATTTACTGTGCGGTTGATTAATTCCAATGCGGCATTGCGGTCTACGAGTTCGTACCAGTATGGCGCGCCGCTTGTTCCGCGCATTGGTAGGGTGTAGGTGGATAGAGTTGGATTATCCATACCTAGAAATTGATTCGCAAACCAGATTTTATCGGGATATGACAAATTTGTGTTTACATGGTCGCGGTAGATTCCGATTAATTCTGGTACGCGTAATACCGTGCGTGGGGTTAGTAATTCTTCAAATAGGGCGTGTATTATTTGTTGCTGATGCTCCATACGTTGATAGTCGGTCACGGCTCGGAATCCCGAGTTTGCCAAGCGGAAACGCGCAAAATGCAATGCACGTTCGCCGTCCAAAACTTGAGTTCCTGCTGGGATATTTATACGCAGATTATCAAATGGGTCGTCGTAGCGCATGTGAAATGGAACGGTAACAGTGACACCACCCACGGAATCCACCATACGCACAAATGCGTCGTATTCAATGGTGACATAAAAATCGGGCTGAAAACCAAATAGCGTTTGAATATCCGACTTCATTTGTGTTACGCCGCTTTCGTGGTCACGACCGCCTGCGCGTCCTGTTGAATAAGACACTACGGGTTTTCGCAAACCCGCACGGCGTTGAGTATCCAAACGCGTGTCACGCGGAATACTTATCGAATAAATACTCTGCGTATTCACATCAAATGCCCCAACCATAAGCACATCGGCATTGTTGCCACTATCCAGCCCGAATACCAGAAATGTAAAAAAATTCGGCTTTCTGTCCATGATGGCATATACCACGGGAGGAAGAACGATAATTTCTTCCGTGTCATTCGCTTCATTTTCGTCGGGATAGTATTCTTCGGAATCGCTTTCTATACTCGGATTTGTTTGCTCGAGCGGAGGTTGCATTGGAATCCTAACTTGCGTGGGGACAGTTGGCGGGCGCGTAAGCGTGCGTATTCCCGTGTAAACACCACCAGCAATAATAACTATCGCCACCAGCGTTATTGCAAGCAACAACAAAAACTTACGCAACGACACACCCTTGAAAAATTGCTTAATCACAGAAAACACCCCCTAAAGGAAAATATAGCGATTTCGTTTGAAATTGGGCTTCGTCTATCCTCAACCCATTTCAAATCGAAACGCCTATATTGCAACCGCGCCAATTATGACATGACGCATTTAATTTATCAATCGCAACTTGACTCTATCTTAGATAAAATATCACGCGTTATTGCGTAATTCTTCGGGAGGTTCGCGGAGATGTTCGGTAGGGGATAACGTGTTTGCGAAAATGTCGGATAACTTTAATTCCATATCTTCAAAAATCGCGCTTTTGATAGTTTCGTCTGCTGTGTCTACAAATTCGCGTTGGATAAGGCTTCCGTTTTCTAGTGCAAATGTTTCAATTGTGTGGGCAACAGGGTCTACTAGCCAATACTCCATAACGCCCGATTGCTCGTATTTTTTGAATTTTCGTTGCCTATCGTGTTTTGATGTTGATGGCGAACTTACTTCAACCACAAAATCGGGTGCGCCTTTACATGCTTTACCGTCAGATGTTTTTTTCGGGTCGCAGATTACCATTACATCGGGCTGAACAACTGTGTCATCTAATCCTGTAGGGTTTAGACGCACATCAAATGGCGCGATATAAGGGCGACATTTTTTACCTTTGAAAAAACTATGCATTTCCGCTCCCAGATTTAAGATAACGGTTTGATGCGCCTCTGTTGGCGCAGCCATTGCGTAAATTATCCCGTCGATTAATTCGCAACGCCCAACGCTTTCGTCCCAGTTGTAGTAGTCTGTGTACGTGTACCGTTGTTTTTTCATGATTTCCGTTTTTTGTACGAGTGCTGACATATTTTCAGCTCCTTCTCTATAGAAGCGACTTTCAATAATCACATTGTAAGCGAACAGACAATATCTTGTAAAGATATGTATATAGTGATAGGATAGTGATGGAAATTATGCGTAACAATGAAAGGTGTTGTCCCGTGGTTAAATTTTTCAAGTCGAGATTGATTCGCTCGATAGTGCCGTATTTTGTGCTTGGTGTATTTTTGATTATCGCGTTTCGCGTGATTTCGGAACTTGGATTTTTCACATTGCATTTAGAAAGATTTTGGTCGGTTCTATCGCCATTTTTTGCGGGCGGAATAATCGCATATATATTAAATTTGCCCTGTAGCGCGATTCAGCGGCTTTACTTGAAAATAAACCACGGCTTCTTTCAGCGAAGAAGCCGTGGGCTTAGTGTACTTACATTGGCAGTAATAATTGTAGCACTTGTTACGTTTTCGGTTAATCTAATCGTTCCGGCGGTGTCTTATAGTATAACCACGTTTACCGAAGAATTTGACAATCACGTAGCAACTTTCACTGGCTGGATTGAAGGGATTAACGCGTGGGATTTACCCGAATTTGTAGTAGATAACATTCCTTCCGAGGAAGAAATTATAGTAATGCTAACCGATTTTATCGAAATGGACGTAATAGCCACCTACCTAATGGCGGGTTTTGGCGCGACATTCCGAACGCTGTTCAGCACGATTTTAATTACCGTGTCCACAATTTATTTTCTGATTGAAAAAGATAGGTTTAAGGAGTTCGTCAAGCGGCTAATTGAGGCGGTGACTTCTCCTAGAGCTAACGGCACGATTTTAAAATATTCACAAAAGCTGAATCATAATTTCCATATGTATATATATGCCCAAACAATTGACGGAATTATACTAGGCTCGCTTATGACGGGACTTTTGTTAATATTCCAATCGCCGCACGCGTTATTGCTTGGGTTGATTCTGGGCGTTGTGAATTATATCCCATACTTCGGCTCTATTTTCGGAACGGCTTTTGCTGTAGTTGTTGTCGCGCTTACGCAGGGTATTCCAACGGCGGCATTCGCTGGGATTTTCATGTTTATAATTCAGCAAATTGATGGCAATTTTATTCAGCCTAAGTTAATGGGCGGGTCGTTTTCGCTTAGTCCGTTGCTTGTAATTATTAGCGTAACCATTGGTATGCACTATGGGGGCGTGTTGGGAATGCTAGTGGCAATTCCCATAGTAGCCATTCTAAAAGACCTGCTGGTTGAATATGTAGAGTTCCGCGAAAAGAAAAAACTTGAAACCCCCGCAATTACCCAAGACGATAACATCATGGATAAAGGTATCTGGTAAGCCACAAAGATAACGCAACTCCTGCAAAATTTGCCAAAAGCGCGCCCGCTAATGTGAAGCGCGTTTTTGTTATTTTTACGCTCATAAAATAAATACTCATCGTGTAGAAAACAGTTTCCGTGCTACTCATCATAATGGAAACAAACCGCCCCACATATGAATCTGGCCCGTAATTTTCAAATATGTCCAACAAAAGCCCTGTTGCCGCAGACGACGATACCAAACGCATTAATGTCAACGGAACAGTTTCCGTCGGATAACCTATGTAACCAGTAAGCGGCGAAATCAAACCGCCCAGTAAGTCAAACGTACCACTTGCCCTAAGCATTCCCACCGCCACCATCAGCCCCACAATAGTAGGCGCGATATGAAATACCGTATGAAAACCCTCCTTGGCCCCCACAATAAAGTGGTCGTATACAGGCACTTTTTTGGTAAATGCATACACCAAAATCCCCGCAAATGTTATCGGAATTATCATGTCCGATAGAAATAAAATAATGTTATTCATATTATGCATCCTTTCAAAAATATATCATTCCTTATGTGTACTGCTATGCATATTGTTAGTTTAACTTACGGATATAGGAATGTACATCAATCATATGGCGACAAGCTCCTTTTTATTACATGTCTGCTTTTTATTTGAACAGGCTTTTATAAAACAGTGCCGTATCCGTCCTGCAATAACCTTGCAAGTTTGCACGATTTTTGGAGGGCAGATATGACACTGTTCACCAGTACTGACTTTAAGAATTATGCCTTTCTCGTACCTCCGCGCCGAGGGTATTTATAAAGCTAGTTATAATGTCAAACGCTCCTTCTGGTGGGTAGAAATCCCTGCCGCCAAAGCCAACGTCGCCGCTTCCGCCCCGTCGCATCATTGTGCCGTCGCTAAACAATATGCCAATCTGCCAACTCATTCCGCCACCGTTTGCGTTTCTATCAAATGTACCTTGATAATACTCATCCCAATTGCGAAGATTAGATTTTTCAAGGGCTTTGATTAGCCTATTAAAATCGCCATCTTCTATATTGGCGTAGAAAGGCATTGAATCCAGTTGCGTCGCAAATATACGAGATGACCCGTAATAAATCTTTTCATTTATGTTATCAAAAACAAAACCATTACCAGTAAAACCTCCTCCGTAAGAGAATACAAACCTCTCGATGGTTTGGAAATCTACATCGTTGCTTGCAGAAACAAAATTGCCGCTTACAATGTAATTCAAATTATACCTTCCACCATTTCGGCTATGCTCTATTGTTCGTTCTCTTATTCTTTGTTCTTCCACTTTTATTTCTGCGAGTCTTTCATCTGTTATTACATATTCTCTTTCTTGTACTTCCGCGCCTAAGGTATCTATAAAGCTGGTTAAAGCGCGAAACTCCCTTCTAGGTGGGTAGAAATCTCTTGCATGAACGCGCCCGCTTCCACCCCGCCGCAAGATTGTGCCGTCGTTAAACAATATGCCAACCTGCCAAAAAGTCCTGTTTTCCCTTGAGCGTACATTACCTTCACCTTGATAAAACTCTTCCCAATTGCGAAGATTGGATTCTTCAATGACTTGGATTAGCCTGTCGAAATCTCCATCTTCTATATTTGAGTAGTACGACATTGATTGCAGTCCCAGCATAAATGTAGCAATAGATGTGTCGTAATAAATCCTTTGATTTATGCTATCAAAAACAAAACTATTACCAGAATCCAAATCGCCATAAGTGAATACAAACCTCTTGATGGTTTGTAAATCTACATCGCTACTTGCAGAAACGAAAGGGCCTCCCAAAATATAATTCATATTATATCTTCCACTGTTTCGGCTATATGATATTGTCCATTCTTTTCGTACAATATCCGCTCTGCTTACTTCTCTTACTTGTTCTTCGACCGCTTCGAGTTTTTCATCTGGCATTTCATTCGCTCCTAAAGTGGCTGTACATCCCACAAGAAATATCATGATAAGTATGGCACTTATTTTTTTCATCATTTTCATTCACCTTCACTGACTTTAAGAATTATTTCTTTCGCGTACTTCCGCGCCTAAGGTATCTACAAAGCTTGTTATAATGTTAAACGCCCCTGCTGGTGGGTAGAAATCCCCGCCGAAGTCGCCGCTTCCGCGCCGTCGCATCATTGTGCCGTCGCTAAACAATATGCCAATCTGCCAACTCATTCCACCATCTTCTGTGAATCTATCAACTGGGCTTCGATAAGACTCTTCCCAATCGCGAATATTGGATTTTTCAAGGGCTTTGATTAGCCTGTCAAAATCGCCATCTTCTATATCGGCGTAAAGCATTGAATTTAGCCGCGTCGCATATGCAAAAGACGGGTTGTAGTAAATCTTTTCATTTATCATATCAAAAACAAAACCATTACCATGAAAATGACCGCCGTAAGAGAACACAAACCTCTCGATGGTTTGAAAATCTACATCGTTGCTTGCAGAAACAAAATTATTGCCGCGTACAATGTAGCCCAAATCATACCGTCCACGATTTCGGCTATGTTCTATTGTCCATTCTCTTTGTCTTTGTTCTTGCACTTTTATTTCTGCTAGTCTTTCATCTGTCATTACAAATTCTCTTTCTTGTACTTCCGTGCCTAAGATGTTTATAAAGTTGGTTAAAACGCGGAACTCATTTCTTGGTGGGTAGAAATCTCTTGCGCGAACGCGTCCACCACCCCGACGCTGCATTATTGTGCCGTCGCTAAACAATATGCCAACATACCAAAAAGTCCTGTTCTCCATGGAGCGCGGATTACCTGCACCTTGATAAGAATCTTCCCAATTGAGAAGATTCGACCTTTCAATGACTTGGATTAGCCTGTCTAAATCGCCATCTTCTATGTTGGAGTAGTATGGCATTGTTCGCAGTTGCGGCCTAACTGTAGCAATAGTTGGGTCGAAATAAATCTTTTGATTTATCCTATCAAAAACAACAAGATTACCAGAATAAAAATCGCCGTAAGTGAACACAAACCTCTCGATAGTTCGTAAATCTGCATCAATGCTTGCAGGAACGATATTTGGGCCTGATATATAACCCAAATCATACCTGCCACTATTTCGGCTATGTGATATTGTATTTTCTTTTCTTAAAAGTTCTGCTGATGTCCATTCTCGTATTGCTTGTTCTTCGGTTCTTTCTTGTTCTTCGACTTCTTCGAGTGTTTCATCAGGCATTTCATTCGCTCCTAGAGTGGCTGTACAGCCCACAAGAAATATCATGACAAGTATGGTGCTTATTTTTTTCATCATAGTCATTCACCGTCACTGACTTTAGAATTATGTCTTTCCCGTACCTCTGCGCCTAGGGTATCTATAAAGCTGGTTATAATGTTAAACGCCCCTGCTGGTGGGTAGAAATCCCCGCCGAAGTCACCGCTTCCGCGCCGTCGCATCATTGTGCCGTCGCTAAACAAT
>WQVV01000086.1 GCA_009785665.1 Defluviitaleaceae bacterium | reverse complement strand
CTCCAGCAGTGGATATTCATACTTTTTCCGCTTAAACAGTGACATATCAGCCTCACGAAAATAGTGCAAATTTGCAGGATTGTTGCGGGGCTGATATGTCACTGTTTTATAGGAAAAAGTATCAGCAGGCGTAATCTCGTTGATTTCAACCGCCTTTTGGAAGACCTCTACAGACATATCTCCGCCATCACTTCTGCCAAACCTGCCAGCATCTACGTCTTTGTGCATTTTTCCACACGAGCATGTGTCATACTCCGACGAACCACCAGACATTAAATAGCCGCAACTTATGCATTTAAAGTATATGGTATCGCACATAGCCCAACCATTGTGCGCGCCTGTTGCTGTTGGCCCATTTCCTAAATACTCGTATTTCTCCCCGTTGTATTCAATGCATTCATACTTTTGCATTTTGCCTTCGCTCCAATCCCGTTTCAACCGAAACGACTATAGCCGCTTTATGAATCCTGTTTTCTCGTCCTTGTTAAACCCGCAGTTCTCGTAAAAGCGCAAAGTGCTATCCTTTTTCGAGCCTGTCAGAAGCATTATTTTGTAGCAGTTTAATTCCGCTGCGATTTCACTTGCTTTTTCCATAAGCAACGCGGCGTAACCATTACAGCGAAAATCGGCATGAGTCACAACATTTTCAATTATGGCATAGGGACGCAGGTTGTTCGTCAAATTCTCAATTACCACCACAGTGACCGACGATACAACCCGCCCATCAACTTCGCCAACCAACAAATGATACAACGGATTGGTTTCAAAGCAGATTATTTTATCCACCCACATTCCCACAACTTGCGGTTCTTTTGGCGGGATTACGGTCAAATGCCCCAAATACAAATCCATTAACGCCTCGACATCATATTGGTTCGCTTTGCGAATTTCAAACATCAACAATCCCCCATGCACTACAGCGATTCCACTCAATGCAAAATCTCAAAAAAGCGGGTCAAGGGACGCGTCCCTTGCAGGGTTTGGGACAGCGTCCCAAGGTCTTAAATCTTTTGACCTTAAATCTCTAAAACAAATACGCGTCCAGCTTGCGCATACTTTGGCGGCTTAGTCGCTTTAGGTCTGATACGATGTAGCGGTTGCCGTCTACGTCGAAGATTATTACGCTTGTGTCTGATAGCATTCTTATGTTGCGGCTTACGTCTTTTATTGCGCAGCTTTTGCGGTATTCTATGTCGCGTTTGTTTTTTAGGCGTAGCTCCATGTATACGTAGCCTAGTTTATCTTGTACGGATACTACTTCAAGTACTTCAGGGGAGTAGTAGCGGTTGTCTAGTTCTGTTAGTACAATGTTGCGTTGGTTGTCTGGTAAATCATCTACGGCTTTTAGAATGCCTATTTCCTTGTTGTCGTGGTCGGCTACGGAAATGTAGCTAAATGGCTCTTGCATGGGCATTATTCGCCGCAAAATTATGTGCGAATAATCTTCACCCTTGTACCGCAAGCCAGCAAACCCGCCAGACCCGCTGTAAAATTCTGCTTCGCCTATGTCCAAAATTCCTAAATCCATTGTGTCCATTTCAAACCTCCAAAAGTTTCTTGCTCATGTATAGAATTAAATCGTCATCGTTTAGGCATGGTTGGTAGGGGGGTAAGTTTTTGTTTTTGTACCAACAGCCGCTACCGTCTGGGATATATCCGCGTTTTACGTATATTCGCTGGGCTGTGCCGTAACTTGTGTATAACCCCACGCCTAAACAAATTTCGTCTGATGTCTGTTTTGCGACTGCTTCGATTTCGTCCATCAAAGCAGTGCCTATGCCGCGCCGCTGAAATTTTGCAAGAACATTAAAATCGCAGATAGTGGGTATGTTTTTGTTAGCAAATGCGCCTTGCGTATCGTTTGGCAAAAGCGTGAGATAACCCGCAATGTGATTATCATATAAGGCTACCAGTACCTGTCGTTTTCCTTCGGATTGCTCGTTAAAGTATCGCGTGAACAGTTCTGGCGTTTTATCTGCCCAGCCTTGGTTTATGCCAAACGCCTCTGCAAGAACTGGTATATCTTCAAACTCCATGTCGCGCACATGAATTTCCATGCGTCCTAACGATTGCATCATCTCACCCACTATCTAATAATAGGAATCTGTGAAGGGCGTAAATAACGCTGTCCTGTTGTTATAATTTTTTTGAATAATACAGTATCAAACCCTCATCTTTTTTTGGGTCGGTTATTACCAGTTTGTCAAAGGTGTTATATCCCCAATGCAAGTAAATTGCAAGATTGCGTGTTTCTTTAGGCTCTACACCAATGATTGAAGTTGTATAACCGTTGTCCTTTGCATATTGCTCCATTAACCTTACGAGCTTTGATATATGTCCTTTGCCTTCATGCGGTGCATCAATCCGCAAACCGTTAATTTCAACACTTTGCAATGAAAAAATGAGTGTTCCTTCTCCAACAGGTTCTTCACCGAGTAGCACAACGAACGTAATAGCTTTATTTGCCTTATGGTTTTCTATGGAGGTTGCTTTCCATGTAACCCAACGCTCATCACCTATATTGTTTTCGATATTTTTATTCCATCTTAAATCCAATTCAGTCAAAGTAGCTTTTTGATACTTATATTCACAGTTCAATGCAAGCACCACCTATATAAATTTTGCATGTATCATCTTCGAGCTAGTACATGCGTGCGCCCTTGAAATCATTTATACACGTTTCCCCTAAATTTTTCAGCAGGTTTTTTAAATTCAATTCGCTTGCAATTCGTCATGACTTATCCCCATATCATGCAAAAGTGCATCAAGCGTTATCGTTTCTGTGCTTTTGTCGTTGTCTGCATTTCGAGCCAATAGATAGTCAAAATCGTCTAATGGGAACTCCTGTTCACACAGGTAGCGAAGATAATCCACTGCACTGCTTAATTTGCTTTCAGGAAGTTGTTGAATGTAGCGAACTGCCACAACTTGCATATTTGACATATTATTTCCTCCAATTTAATCCATGCTGATTACTTTCAATCCTTCTAGTTGGATTGTGTAAAGTTTGTGGTATTCGCCCTTTTTCTTCATTAGTTCTAGGTGGGTGCCTGTTTCTACTACTCTGCCTTTGCGGATTACTGCTAGGCTGTCTACGTCTTTTAGTGTGGACATTCTGTGGGCTATTGCAATTGTTGTGCGGTCGGCTTGTAGTTTGTTTAGGGCGGTTTGGATTTTGCCTTCTGTTTCGGTGTCCATTGCGGCGGTGGCTTCGTCTAGGATTAGAATTTTTGGGTTTTGGATAATTGTGCGGGCTATGGAAAGCCGTTGTTTTTCGCCGCCAGAAAGGTCTTGACCACCTGCGCCAACGCGAGTTTCGTATGCATCGGGCAGGTTTACAATGAACTCATGTGCAGATGCCATTTTCGCCGCCCAAATTACTTCTTCTATTGTGGCATCGGGGCGAGCGTAGCGGATATTATCGGCAATGCTTCCAATAAACAGGTAAATATCCTGCGAAACGATTCCAATATTTGCGCGTAATTGCTGAAGCGGAAGATTTTTTACGTCTACGCCATCTACATAAATTTTGCCCTCGTTTGGGTCGTACAAACGGGCAATTAGATTCGCAAGCGTGGATTTCCCAGAGCCTGTTTTTCCTACAATACCAAGGCTTTTGCCTGCGGATATTTCAAGGTTTAAGCCCTTCAAAATTGGGATTGCTGGTTCGTATTGAAACCAGACATCTTTGACTTTTATGTCGCCCTTAATTGTTTCTAGCTGTACGGGATTTTTTGGTTCTGCTACTTCGGCTTTTGCGTCTATTACTTCAAAAACGCGTTGCGCCGCGTCTACGCAACGCGCCCACCAGTTGCTAACCGTTGACATGAATTGCAATGGCCCGTAAAGCATTCCCAAATACGCCAGAAATGTCAGAAACACGCCCAACGTAATATGTCCATCAATAACCATCATCGCGCCAATGGTGGTTACGGCTACTTGTCCGAAGAACAGGAACAGATAAATCAGCGGAAACGCCGTCCAACCAAGATTAGCCATACCAATTTGTATTCCTGCCTGCTTATGGCTTGCGGTGGCGAAACGTCCAGATTCCTCGCCTTCCCGTGCGAAGGCTTTTATAACGCGCTGTCCGTTTACGGAGTCGCTAACCATATTGTTAAGTTGCGAGTTAATAACCCAAAACTTATGGTGAAAACGCTGAAAAAATTTCATAAGAATGTAAAACATCACGCCAGCAAATGGAATAATAGCAAGACAAATAAGCGCGAGCCGCCATTCCAACATAAACATTACGGCGAAAATCCCAACAAACAGAATCAAGTTCAAAATAATAAACGGCAGACCGTCCACGAAAAACCAGTAAATATTTCGCGAATCGCGTCCAATTCGGTTCATAAGCGACCCAGTGCGTTTAGACGTATAAAACGACACAGATAGCCGTTGCATAGCTTCAAAAATCCGCAATTGCAGGTCATAAATAATCCACGGCATGGTTTTGGCAAGCACGACTTGATACAGCATTTGAAAGGCCGTAGCCATCACACGCACAAGAATGATTACCAAAACAATCAAACCAACCATGCGATAAAATCGCCCATCATATTGCAGAACATCATCAATAAACAGCCGCGTGCCAACATACGGCGCGAGAATTTGCATTCCCGTAATTAAAAACATAACAAAGGTACACGCCGCAACCTTGCCTTTGTAATACTTGAAAAAGCCCAGCAACCTAAAGAAGATGCTCATTTTATCGGAGCATTTTGGGCATAAGGCGCGGTCTGCTTCGGGATAACGCGTGCCGCAGTCTGGGCAGAAAAGCGCGTCTTCTAGGCGGATTTCGTGTAGTGGCGGCTCGTCTTTGCGAATGTTTTTCACAACTTTCACAAGCCTATCTACAAAGCTTTGATGCCCCAATGTGAACAGCAAAACAAGTCGCTCTTCGCCATTATTGTTGGCTACCAAGCGGCATGTGGATAATAGCGTTTCCGTTTTTAACTCGCCTAAATCTTCAAGGCGGTGCGTTACTACTTCGTGGGTGTCGTATTGCGCCACAAGTCGCCGCGCATCTTCTACCTTTACAACCCGCTCCACCCCGTACAAAATATACAAATTCTCAGAATCAACCGCTACATACGCATCGGAAAAATCTCCGTCAAGTGTCATGTCTGTGTGAATTGCAAAATGCAAATCTTTCACAGGCACGCCGTTTGCCGCAAACGCCAGATGCATATATTCGGGAACGTATCTTTCTTCTTTCATGATTTCGTAAATCCCTTCTGCTACAGAATAACCCCTTTATTATATGACAATAAAAATTAACATCAATGGTAAATTTCATTTATATTGAAATTTTATTCTGCGGCACAAAAAGCGACAAAGCCGCATTTCGCCGTTGACATGCATTGGCAAGCTAACGCATACGTCTCGAAGTCATAAACAATTTCCTAGCCTAAAAAAAAGGGTGTTGCTAACTGCCTTTGCAGTTGGCAACACGCCCTAAGTCTATATTTCGCGCCGTCCTTCTAGTGCGCGGGATAAAGTTACTTCGTCTACGAACTCTAAATCGCCACCAACAGGTACGCCATGTGCTATTCGTGTCACCTTTATTCCAGTTGGCTTTAGGATTTTTGCAATATATAATGCCGTAGCTTCGCCCTCTACGTTGGGATTGGTTGCGATTATTACTTCCTCCACGGGCGTGTCTTGCAGACGTTTTAACAACGCGGCAATCGTGAGGTCGTTTGGCCCAACCCCATGCATTGGCGAAACAGCCCCGTGCAAGACGTGGTACAACCCATGAAATTCCCCAGTGCGTTCATACGCTGCCATATCTCGCGGGTCTTCCACCACCATAATTACTTTTCCGTCACGCTTCCCACTAGCACAAATATGACACGGGTCAGAATCCGTCAAACTGCAACACACCGAACAATACTTTACATTCCGCTTCGCAGATAATATCGCCCCAGCCAAAGATTCCGCCCGCTCTTCTGGCAAATGGATAATATAAAACGCCAGCCGTTGCGCAGATTTACCCCCAATTCCAGGTAAGCGCGATAACTCCTCAATCAGCCTTGACACAGGCTCGCCGTAGATTCGCATATGCACCTCTTTTTTAATTAGCTCTATGCATGTAAATCGCCTTTATCATTGTGCTATTTTAGTATCCTCACTTACATATTCAAATGAGTCAGCAACCTTTATTTCTTTGAGTATTATACGTCCTTTGCTTGCGTCACCTTTTTCGTAATCTATAGCTTCTTGTAGTGATTTTAGGGCTTCGTCAAAGATATTCATTACTTCACCTTCTTTCGCTTTAATTCTTCAAGTAATTCATTAATCAATTGCCGAAACATTTGCTTTTGCACATCTGTTATATTTTCAGATTCATTTTTACGATATGCAAACAAACCATATATTCGCCCATAATGTTCAAAATCTACATACAGAACTCGAATACCACTACTTTTACCCCGTCCATCTATCCCAACCCGAATTTTTCTCAATCCGCCTGTGCCTTGTATAAGTTCACCTTTATTAGGTTGCATTAAAATCATATTCTCTAACTTAAACAATTCATTATCCGTCAAGCCTAACGATTTCCAAGCTCTATCAAAATTTTGCAGGTATACGAACTCTCTTTTCATTTGTCCCACCCTTTTGTTTTAAAGATTAAGACCTCTGGGGGAAAATCTTTTCTAATCATATTTCCTAATGCGAAGCGAAAGAAATGTGAGAAGAAAAGGTTTTCCCCCAAGCCCCCTTTCCAAAAAACTTTTTTATTTGCGCCTGTACTTGAGTGGAAATCTAACGAAGCTGTATTGACCTTAATTCCCAACAATAGGCAATAAAATTCCTATCGTTAGAAGGGCTAAACCTATTAGGCTCTGCTTGGAGAATCTCTCGCCTAGGAATAAGCGTGCAAAACCCATAGTTATTAGAATGCTTAATTGGTCTATGGGTACTACTAGGCTGGCGTTTCCGCGCTGTAGGGCGTGATAGAAGAAAAGCCAGCTTGCACCTGTTGCCAGCCCCGATAGCACTAGGAATACCCAGCTTTTTATGTTTACCTTTTTGATTTCTTTTTGCCCACCTGTGGAAAAAACCATCAACCAGCTTAGAAGTGCCACTATTACGGTTCGTAGTGCAGTCCATAAATTTGCGTCCATTTCGGCAACGCCTACACTGCCGAAAATTGCTACTAGGCTGGCAAATATTGCGGCTAATGCGGCAAAAAAAGCCCAGCCCATCTTTGATTTTTCAGTGGTATCTTTGGGCTTTTTTAGTTCTAGCATCAGCCATGTGCCAACGCCCATTAAAATCATTCCGATTATGGTAATCAAAGTCAAAGGCTCGCGCAAAAAAGTAAACGCTAATATCATTGTAAGGATTGTGCTTGTTTTGGTGATGGGCGTAACCTTGTTGACATTTCCGAGTTTAAGTGCGCGATAACGACATAACCAAGCCCCGCCCGTGGCAAGCCCCGACAACACAAGAACAACCCAAGTAACGCCGTCCATATACCCAATGCCATATTGCGAACCCGCCAAAAAAACAATAATCCAAGAAAAGACCACAACCACCATAGTACGAATGGCTGTAGCCAAATGAGAATCAACATCTTTTAAGCCGATTTTGGTCAAAACGGTGGTCAACCCTGCAAACGTAGCAGAACCTATAGCGAACAAAAGCCATAGTTCCATTATGATTCCTCTGTTTCGGTGTAGTCCTCGGATAACATATCCTCGAATTTATCGTGCACGGCCTTGGCTGCCTTGGCAATGTGGCGTTCATCTATGAGAACGGTGATTTTTATTTCAGACGTGGAAATTGTTTCTATATTTACGCCGCTTTCAAACAACGCCTCGAACATTGATGCTGCTACCCCCGCGTTGTTTGCCATTCCCGCGCCTACTATAGTTAGTTTTGCTAGATTTTCGTCGGTGGATAGGGACTCGAAGCCTATTCTTTCTTGATGCTTCATTAGCACATCACAGGCGGTCTTTAGGTCTTGCTTGTGAACGGTGAAGCAATAGTCGCGAGTTTCGTTTTTGCCCACGGATAACAGAATTACGTCCACAATTAGTTTTTCCTTCGCCAGTGGGTTGAAAATGCTGTATGCCACCCCTGGTTTGTCTGGAAGCCCCGTTACTGATACTCTTGCTACGTTTCTGTCTATTGCCAAACCGCTTACGGATAGTCGTTCCACACCAATGTCCTCCTTGATTAGGGTGCCTGGAGTTCCACTCATGCTGGAACGAAGCACTAAATTTACACTGTAACGCTTTGCCATTTCCACCGCACGATTGTGCAAAACCCCCGCGCCAGACGATGCAAGTTCCAGCATATCGTCGTAGGTAATCGCGTCCAGCTTTTTCGCGTTGGGAACAATACGAGGGTCTGCGGTGTAAATGCCATCAACGTCTGTATATATTTCGCAAAGGCTTGCGCCAAGAACGGCCGCCAATGCAACTGCGGTAGTATCAGACGCACCACGCCCAAGCGTAGTCATATCGCCATAACGATTAATCCCTTGAAACCCCGCGACAATCACGATATTGCCATTGTCAAGTTCCGCCTGCAATCGCTTTGTTTGAATTTTTTTGATTTGCGCATTCCCATGCACACTGGTAGCCTCAATTCCAGCCTGCGCCGCATTAAGCGACACTGCCGAAAGCCCCAATGTCTGCAATGCAATTGCCATCAGCGCGGCCGATTGCTGTTCGCCTGTCACCAACAACATATCAAGCTCGCGACGGTTTGCGTCCGAACTTATGCCACGCGCTTTCTCAATCAGCCTGTCGGTAGTATGCCCCTGCGCAGAAACTACCACCACCACGCGATTTCCTTCAGCGTGCGTTTTCGCAATGGTTTTGGCAACATGCATTATACGCTCGCCATTAGCCACCGATGTTCCACCATATTTTTGTACAATCAAATTACTCATGCAAAATTTCCCTTCAAGCGACACAGCCGCGTTTCGATGATTACATGCGTTGGTAGCCAAGTATACGTCCCGAAGCCAGATACGCTTTCCTAAAAATGCTCTTAGAAATCTACCATATAACGCCGACTTTTGCAAACGGATTCATATGTTTGGCACGGCATTTTAATTTCAGGAAGAAATTAGCAGTCGTCAATTCCAATGGAAGTTACTTTGTCTCGAAAAAAGCTTTAGCTTGACTTGCTCCCCCAATTGATTTTTGTTGAATTATCGTATAATATAAATATTATGGAAAACGAAATAAACGTACTAATCCACGGGTTTGCAGGCACGGTTGACGAAATCCTCTACTTGAAAGATTTTTTAGACAAGAAGGGGATTAATACATATGCATTAAAATTATCGGGGCATGACGGCACTAAAAAAGGATTGCACAAATCGTCGCACAAAGACTGGGTTAAATCCGCAGAAGAAGAGGTCGCAAAACTATGCGAAAGCTACGAAAAAGTCAATCTCATTGGTTTTTCTATGGGTGGTTTAATTTGCATTGGACTTAGCAGAATTTTCAAAGTGAACAAGCTGGTTTTAATCAACGCGCCTGTTTATATCTGGAATTTCAAGATAATTGCACGGCGCGTGTTTGGAGATTTATTTGGCGGCGGAATGGAAAATATTTCGTATTATTGGTATAACATTTTTCGGGTTAGTCTAAAATCCTGCGTTAGTTTTCTGCGTCTTCTTAGGAAATCTAACAAAACGCTTGAAACTGGACAAGCCGACACAATAATTCTGCAATGCATGGACGACGAACTTGTTCACTACAAAAGCGCGCAATATCTAAAAAATAAACTTGGCGAAAAAGCAATCCTACGATATTACGAAGGCGGGCGACATCAGATTTTCGTAGTAGCCCCCGAACTAATGGACATTTTTTGCGACGAAATTTTCGGTTTTATAAGTGATTAAAGATTAAAAGATTAAAAGATTAAAACCTTGGGACGCTGTTCCACATTGCGCAGTGAGCGTAAGCGAGCGTTTCCCGCGCAAAACCCTGCAAGGGGACACAGTCCCCTTGACCCCGTTTTTTTGTTTTTTTATTGAGTGGAAATACTCCCTAGCTATCTATCAGAATGATAGTAATATCACCACGGCGTAGATGCACATTACGCCGATTAGTGCGGCGGCGTTGAATAGCATTGCCATGTGTTTTCCAATGCCGTTCATTAGGGAGACTATGCGTTTATCGGCTACGGGTTGCAGGAAGGCAGATGTTCCGCGATAGATTAGCGACATGGTTAGCATTTGCAAAAGCGGCGACGCTAACACAAAGCACAACACCAAAACCAACGCAACCAAAACCCCACTTCTGGCGGCTTGACTGAAAATAACAACTGTATCAACGGCGGCGGTGAATGCATTACCTACCACGGGTACAGCCCCTACAACATTTCGGGAAGTGCGAAGCGCGGCGTTATTTATAATTGGTGCGGAAATTCGTTGCAAAGTAAGTATGAACGCAAACGCCGCAAGAATCCCCTTTAGCGACCAGCTTGCTATTTTGCGCAAAAGTTCCGCTAGGTTTTCCAGCTTGTGTCCATCGGGGGCAATTTGCCCCGCAATATCCAACGCGGCAGAAGCAAGCACCAGCGGAATGAAAATTCCCGAAATAAACCACGACACCAACTGCAACGCAAAAAACATAATCGGGTGAAATCCCGCCGCCCCTACAACATTCCCACTCATTGCCATAAGCCCAATCATAAGTGGGATTGACGCGTACATAATCGCATCCACAAGCGCGACAAGGCTAGTAAGAATCTCCACGCTTAACACAAACGACGAAATCGCAAGCAACACCGCCATCAAGTAAGTTACATAAAACCCCGTTTCCCCCGCCGATTTATGCTTAAACGCTTCCGTTAAGCAACTCATAAGCGCGCCCAAAATCGCAATAATTATCAACTGACGTATCAAAGCCCCATTAGCGATAAACTCCGAAAAAATAGCCTCACCAAACGCCGAAATCAACCCATGCAACGACAAATCCAACTGCCCAGTAATTGCATCACGCACAAGGTCAGCAAAACTAGGCATTCCAGGTCTATCTAAAATCCCAATATCGTAACTATCCAGCCGAAGCATGTCCATTATTTCACCAGCAAAATTTTCGGGCGTTTCCAGCAAAGCAGGCTGAACCTGCACGCCATTCATGGCAACAACCCCGTAACAATCCGAACAATATCAAGAATAACAGGCATAGCCAGCACCAAAATAATAACCCGACCAGCCAAATCAATCTTAGCGGCAATAGCACTTTCGTTAGCGTCATTACAGACACTAGCCCCAAGTTCCGCAATATAGGCAACCCCAATAACCCGAATAGCCAGCGTAACATAGGCCCCCATACCACCAGCCATATCCCCAAGATACCGAACAAACCCAAGCGTACTACCAAGCATAGGCAAAATCATCATAAACAGCAATACACCAGTAACCAACGAAACAACAACGGCCAGCGCAGAATTATACCCCTTAATCAAAATAGCCAGCACAGCCCCAAGCACCCCAATAACAACAATCTGAAAAATCCCCATACGCGGCCTCCTTTTTAAAAGATAGGGAGTGTTGCCACTATAAAAAACTAACAAGATGTGATAAAATTTGGCAATGAAGATAACAGTAGAGCAATACAACAGGATGAAGCATATGCTACCAACCCAACGAGGAAATGTAAGCGT
>WQVV01000085.1 GCA_009785665.1 Defluviitaleaceae bacterium | reverse complement strand
GCGAAAATCTCAAAACACGAAAAAACCCGCAATTCTGCGGGTTTCCGATACAGCGCGAAATGAGATTCGAACTCACGACCCTCGCCTTGGCAAGGCGATGCTCTACCACTGAGCCATTCGCGCAAGAAATTGCATAAGGGACTAAACTTACAAATATTGAAACTAAAGCGGGTAGAGGGAATCGAACCCTCGTATCAAGCTTGGAAGGCTTGTGTTCTACCATTGAACTACACCCGCAGGTAATGCCCGGAGACGGAGTTGAACCGCCGACACGAGGATTTTCAGTCCTCTGCTCTACCAACTGAGCTATCCGGGCATGAAGTTTCATGCATGGCTAAGTGATTAGCCGCCCGAATATTGCTGGTGTAGCAGGTTCGGGTTTTAATGGGTGACACATGGCTCACAAGGCGAGACTTAGTATAAACCATACATGAAAATTCGTCAAGGGCTAAATTAAATTTTTTTCCAAAATTCTATTTGGCTTTATTCTGAAGCCCCCATAGAATTTACTGAGCGAGTAGGGTGATGATTGATGATACCTTTAATTACATGTATAACGAAATCTGTTTCTTGCTCGTTGAGGCGAGTAACTAGGGTAGAAATTTTGCGGCGATTGCTTTCAGCGTTTATGTCATCGCCTTCGTTGAGCGAAAGTTTTTGTCTTTCGGGTTCTGCAAAAAGGCTGTCGATTTGAACGCTGAATACATGCGCCAGCTTTTCAAGGGTGACGGCAGTTGCGCCACGTTCGCCTCTTTCTATTAGCCCCATGTGTGAAACTGTAAGGTCTAGGGTCTCGGCTAGTTCGTCACGAGACATTTTACGCATTTCCCTTTCGGCGCGTATGTTTTGACCGATTACACGGTCTAGGCGGTCTTTGTTCTTTCTGGTTAATGCTCTGTCCAAAGAGTATCCCCTCTTCTTTCATTAAATTATTGTTTATTGTCGAATTAAGCCCTTGCTTGCACATTCTACTTGTAAGATGCTATTAGTGGAAGCACTTTAAAGTTTTTTATCGAAAAACAGTGAGATTTTGCGTTCTGTGTCGTTGTTGTCATCAACATTGTTTGGTGCTATAATCAAGCGGTCTTAGAGATTGTCCCAACAATTAATTGGATAAATTTTCAAAAGGTGTGTTTTCTATTATGCCTAGTAAATCTGCAAAACCTCGTGGCAATGTAAAGCCAACAAGGTCTTCAACGCCCCCGCAACCTTCGCCCCTTCACAAGGAAGTGAAGCATATTATTACTGCTGGAGTTGGCGTTTTATTAATGTTTGCCGTTCTTTTGAACGACACTTTGGGCATGGCTGGTGTTTTTGCCAACGCTGTTATGCGCGGCTTCTTTGGTTATGGCGCGTTTATTTTGCCCCTTGGAATTATGGCATTTGCCATAGTCAAGCTTGTTGCCCGCAATTTTAAATTGCCAATTGTCAAAATTATTGCCGTCTTTTGGCTTGTTCTATCCCTGCTACATATTTTTCTTTTTGAACCAAGACCAGATTCCTTTATTTTCGTTGATGTTTTTAATGCTGGGCTGGATTCTGGCGGCGGTATTATGGGGCTGATTATTGGTGGGCTTGCCTCGTTTTTTCTTAATGTTGCCGCGCCTTTTGTTATTATTGCTGCCATTATTCTTCTGCTGGTGCTTATTTCCAAACGCTCGCTTATTGATTCGCTCAAAAATAGTTGGCGTTTATTTAGGCGCGGTGATGTAGATGATGATGATTACCATTTCCATGACTACGTTGATAAACCCGAACCCGCCAAAGTAATAGACATGCCAGCCCGTGGACGTGGGAAAAAAATTGTTCACAGAGGAAGAGTTAGACCCAAGAAAAAAAGCAGCAATATCATAGAAATAGAACCCCGCGAACGGCAACCCGAAGATTTCGACGAAAAAATTATGCTAGTAAGCGAATCTATTAACGAGTTGCATGTCGAACAAAAGAATCGTAATCCGCTGTTCGCAAAGCGAAAAAGCCAGCCTGAACCAAAGAATCGTGCCGAAGTAATCGCTTTTCCCGATACCCATTTTGATGAGGCACAAATTAGGATTCTGCCAAAACCAAAACCCGCACCAATTGAAGACGACGAGCCTTTAGTTGCCGCGCTTTTCGACGAGCAGGATTTTGAAAAAGAAGATTTGCACGATTCCCGCATGGGTGGCGGTGCGTTGTATGGCGAACCTTCGGTTATGTCTTCTGTACCTGCGTCTGCTTCGGAAGTGGACGGAAGCGAGCCTATCGTTAAGGGCATGATTGCTGACGCGGTTTTAGAAGATGAAGGAATGAGCGGGTTACTGTTGTACGATGAATTTGCAAATAGTGATGATACTATCCCTGTCGCAACAAGTGGCGTTAATTTATGGGGTACATCGGCTTATACCGCGCCTTCGCCAACAGTGACTGAAACGGCAGAAACGGCGGAAACAACTGTAGCATCAGAGGATTCAAATACCGCAACAAGCACGGAAGCCACTTACGAAAATTATCAGTTGCCCTCTATAAATCTTCTTGCTAAGAATGAACGTCCTGCAATCAGCGCGGAATCGCGTACACAGGTGTTAGAAAACTCGCGGCTTTTGGAAGAAACGCTTCGCAGTTTTCGCATTGAAGCGAAGGTTGTTGAAGTTAGCGTAGGGCCCACGGTTACACGTTATGACCTTTCGCCAGGACCTGGGGTGAAGGTTAATTCCATTGCGAATTTAAGTAACGACCTCGCGTTAAGTTTAGCGGCGCAGGGTTTGAGAATAGAAGCACCTGTTCCTGGGAAATCTGCTGTTGGGATTGAAGTTCCAAACAAAGACCCGCAGGGCGTTTTTCTACGAGAAATTTTGGAAGATGAACGCTTTGAAAATTTTCCTTCAAAACTTGCATTTGCGGTGGGTAAGGATATTGCTGGAAGCCCCATTATTACAGATGTTGCGCGTATGCCTCACTTGTTAATTGCGGGTGCTACTGGTAGCGGTAAAAGCGTTTGTATTAATACGTTAATCGCGAGTTTGCTGTATAAAGCACGTCCAGATGAGGTTAAGCTGTTGATGATTGACCCAAAGGTCGTGGAACTTAGCGTGTATAACGGGATTCCGCATTTGCTGATTCCTGTGGTGACAGACCCGAAAAAGGCTTCGGGTGCGTTAAGCTGGGCGGTAACAGAAATGGAAAACCGCTACAATTCTTTTGCAGAAACGGGTTGCCGCGATTTGCAAGGTTTTAATAAACATGCCGCCGAAAATAACGAAACCCAACTCCCGCAAATTGTAATAATAATAGACGAACTCGCCGACCTCATGATGACTTGCAAAGGCGACGTTGAAGATTCGATATGCCGTCTGGCACAGAAGGCGCGTGCCGCTGGTATTCATTTGATTGTTGCTACGCAACGGCCTTCTGTTGATGTTATCACTGGGTTGATTAAGGCGAATATTCCTTCGCGTTTGGCGTTTGCGGTGTCTTCTGGTACGGATAGCCGCACTGTTTTGGATATGTACGGCGCGGAAAAACTTCTTGGTAAGGGCGATATGTTGTTCCTTCCGATGGGGCAAAATAAACCTATTCGCGTGCAAGGTGGATATATTTCTGATAAGGAAGTTGAAACGCTTGTTAATTTCTTAAAGGCGCAAGCCCCTACAGTGCATTCGATTGAGGATATTCAGCGCGTTACAATGCCTGGTAAGGCTGTTGTTGATGGCGAAGTTGACGAGTTTTTCCATGATGCAGTTGAGTTTTTACTGGCTAAGGGCAAGGGTTCGACAAGTATGATGCAACGACAGTTTAGAATAGGCTACAATCGCGCTTCCCGTCTAATGGACGACCTTCACGCTCGCGGAATTGTTGGCCCAGAAGACGGCGTTAAACCCAGAAAAGTAACCATCACTCGAGAGGAGTACAAGGAAATTTATGGGGAAAATAATTAACGGTACAGAACATGCGGCGGCAATTCGCGCTGAGGTTGCAAAAAAGGCTATTGGAAAGGATTTAAAGTTGGCGGTAATTTTAGTTGGCGATAATCCTGCGTCAATTGTGTATATAAACATGAAGAAAAAAGCCTGCGAGGAAGTTGGCATTGGTTTTGAATTGCATAAATTACCAGCGGATATTCCCGAAAGTGAACTGATTGCACGAATTGCTATGCTTAACTCATCTACAGAAGTTACGGGAATTTTAGTGCAACAGCCATTCCCTGCGCATATTGATAAGCATACAATTCTTTCGTATATTGCCCCACCAAAAGATGTTGATTGTTTGAATCCATATAATGTGGGACTTGCAATGGTTGGTCAAGGTGAGTTACTACCATGCACCCCAGCGGGTTGCATGGAATTACTGCAACGCGAAGGAATCGAACTAGAGGGAAAGCACGCAGTAGTAGTAGGGCGTAGCGATATTGTAGGCAAACCCCTCGCGCTAATGCTATTGGCAAAAAACGCAACAGTAACGCTTTGTCACAGTCGCACCAAAAATCTTGCAGAAGAATGCCGCCGCGCAGATATTCTGGTAGCCGCAATAGGTAGCCCAAGGTTTGTCACCGCAGACATGGTGAAAGAAGGCGCGGTTGTATTGGACGTTGGCGTTAATCGCTTAGAGGGCAAAAAGGTTTGCGGCGATGTTGATTTCGATAATGTCATCGACAAAGTTTCCTATATCACCCCCGTTCCAAAGGGCGTTGGCCCTATGACTGTTGCAACACTAATGAAAAACATCATTACCGCATGGGAGTTGCAAAAAGGTGTCTGCTAAGATTTATTTAATGTCTCTAGGCTGTGACAAAAACCGCGTAGACGGTGAAGTCATGGTGGGTACTTTGCGTTTGGCTGGTTACGATGTAGTGAATAATCCCGAAGCGGCAGTGGCGATAATTATTAACACATGTGGCTTTATTCGTGATGCCGTGCAAGAAAGCCTTGACATGGTTTTTCAGCTTGCCGCCCATAAACGCGACGGCAATTGCAAGGCACTTATAATAGTTGGCTGTATGGCACAGCGTTACAAAAATGAAATTAAAGAGACAATCCCCGAAGCAGATGCAATTATTGGGGTTGGTGAATATGATAAGATTGCAGATGTAGTAGCGTCCTTAATCGGCCCTGCAACAAGCGGAAATGGCTTCGAGACGTATGATGAAGCGTCCCACGACAGGTCAACGGCGTTGCCCTCCGCAGGAGCGAGGTTATCTGCGAGGACGGACGCAGAGGCTTCGCATATCGCTTATGTAAAAATTGCGGAGGGTTGCGATAATCATTGTGCGTATTGCACGATTCCGCAAATTCGCGGCGGGTATAGAAGCCGTGTTATGGAAGAAATCGTGGAAGAATGCCGCGTTCTAGCAGACGCAGGCGCGAAGGAAATTGTTCTTGTTGCGCAAGATACCGCGTTGTATGGCACAGATATTTACGGCGAAAAAAAGCTTCCCGCGCTTCTGCGTGAAATCGCAGAAAAATCTGGCGCGGAGTGGATTCGCCTTATGTACGCTTACCCCGAACATATCACTACGGAATTAATAGACACAATGGCGGAAATCCCACAAATTTGCAAATATATTGACATGCCGATTCAGCACAGCGAAGACAGCGTACTTTCCCGAATGGGACGTGCAGGCGGCAAACAGGCGTTAAAGGAGATAATTCAAACCCTTCGCGAAAAAGTTGCTGGGATAACAATTCGCACAACATTAATGGTGGGCTTCCCAAGTGAAACGGTAGAAGACTTCCGCAATTTATACCGCTTCGCACGAGAAATGAAATTCGACCGTTTGGGTGCGTTTCCATATTCCCGCGAAGAAGGCACAGCGGCGGCAACCATGCCCCAGCAAGTCAAAGACGAAGTAAAACAGCTTCGCCTTAGCCGAATTATGGCACTTCAACAGAAAATTCATTTCGCAAAACAACGCGCTTTAGTGGGGCAAACCCTATCCGTAATGGTAGATTCCCAACACGAAGGCGAATACACAGGCCGCACCCAAGGCGACGCATACGAAGTAGACGCAGTAGTAAATTTCACTTCACCAGAAAAACTAAAGCAGGGAGAAATCCGCAAAGTAAAAATTATCGCCGCAGACGATTACGACCTAAAAGGGGAATCACTGTGAATCTTCCAAACAAAGTCACATTATTACGCGTGTTACTAATCCCCGCGTTTTTGATTATGTATTTAGTGCAACCCCTAGGCGAAATAGCTAACGCATGGGTTGTGCTTGTTTTGTTTGTAGTCGCCGCCGCAACCGATGCTTTAGACGGCTATCTTGCCCGTAAGTTAGGGCTTGTAACAAACTTCGGCAAGCTAATCGACCCGCTTGCAGATAAGCTTCTAGTCTGCGCCGCATTCATAGCCTTCACCGCAACAGGAAGCCTTCCCGCTTGGGCCGCGATTATTCTGATAAGCCGCGAATTTTATATTTCGGGCTTGCGCCAATTAGCGTTGGAGCAAAACATAGTTGTAGCCGCAAGCCTAGGCGGCAAACTGAAAACCATTTCGCAAATTGTGCTAATCGTTTATATTTTACTACCATTTCCGTTTACAATTCTATTCCTGTACCCTGTAGCCATTGCTCTAATCATTATTACAACTGCAATAAGCATCTATTCCGCCGCCGAGTACACATATCATAGCAAGGCACTTTTCAAGGGAAAGAACATATAATCAAGTTTGCCACACAACATACAAAAGCCAGTAGCCTGTTTCGTTTCGGCTACTGGCTTTTACTTATTTTAAAGCACGCAAAAGCCACATTTTACAAAAACGCGTGTTGCCAACTGCATACGATTTTGCTTAGAACCTGCGGTCAATAAAATTGATTTCCGTGCCATTAAAAAAACACGCTTGACATCTTGGAAAATTTCTGTATAATGGAATACGTTGTCGCTGTTTGGTGGCTTTACTGTTTGCGGGGTGTAGCGTAGTTTGGCTAGCGCGCCTGGTTTGGGACCAGGAGGTCGCAGGTTCGAATCCTGTCACCCCGGCTTTGTAACAAATTGGATTCACGGCATTGTGTACCTGTAGCTCAGCAGGATAGAGCAACGGCCTTCTAAGCCGTGGGTCAGGGGTTCGAATCCCTTCAGGTACAGTAGTAGTATGGAGGGTGTAGCTCAATTGGTAGAGCGCCAGATTGTGGCTCTGGAGGCAGTGGGTTCAAAACCCATCACTCTCCCTTTGAAGTTTAAAGAACTTCGGAGCGGCACAGCCGCTTTTTGTTGATAACATGCATTGTTGACAATGTATGTGGTTTCATCAGCAAAAGTGTGCAACAGCACACATGCGCTAAACAGTTTAGCTTAACGGCTCTTCAAAAAAAGCGCGCTCTACAGAAAGAGCAATCAACTATTTGCGTCGCAAGACGCACCCCACAGCGAAGCGAGGAAGCGTAATCGGGATTCATTCCCAATATAGCGGCGGGGTTTGGGGCTATGTCCCATTTGAATGAACCATTAGCTCAGACGGTAGAGCATTTGACTTTTAATCAAAGGGTCCAGGGTTCGAGTCCCTGATGGTTCAGTATTAATATTATGTACGCGAATATCAGAATCGGGGGAGGCACTGGGTATGGACTATTCAGCTTACTTGCCGGATATTGATGTCGAAGATGGCAAGGCTCGGGTTATGAATAACTTGAAGCTTTATTTGCGTTTATTGGGTAAGTTTGATGGGGCGAAAATGAAAAACGACATTGTACGTGCTGTTGATGAAGGTGACGGAACAGACATTATTCAAGCGGCGCACGCTTTGCGTGGAACTGCGGCAAATTTGGGATTCCCTATCGTGCAAGATGTCACCAAGCAGATTGAAGCCTTGGGCAAGACTGGCGAAGACTGCCACCCGTTAATGGATTCATTAGATAAGTCTATGGAATCGCTAACGGGGGCAATAGAGCGTTTGTTGGCGGCGCAGAGTTAGAATCTGTATTCATAACACGAAACGCCGCCTTGTCGGTCAAATTTTTGTTATTTTGGTATCGCTGCGGTAGTTGTCTCTAAATTCTTTTAATACTTCGGTTAGAATGGCTTGGTGTTCGCGAGTGTGACCCAAGCCTTTTTTGATGCGAGCGTTTTCTAGTTTTACCATGTTGTTTTCGGGGTCTAGTGCTAGGGCCTTTTCGATTGCTACTTCGGCTTTGCGTGGCTCGTAGTCTTGGCGGTGGTAGGCGGCTAGTTTGGCGTAATTTGTTGCTTCTGGCTCGATTATTACGGCCACGGTCATGGCTTTTACTGCACGGGGAATATCATTCCACGCGGCGTAAATTTCGGCCTTCTTCGCATGGAATGTTGCATCATGTCTTGTTGCGGTTTCCAGCGTATTTAACGCCTTTTCGTACTGGCGCATTTGCAAATGCACCTCCGCCGCCTTGTGTACATAATGCGGAACCGTCATATCCATTGCAATGGCCTTTTCAAAATAGGTTAGTGCCTTTGGATAGTCCTTTTGTTCGTAAGACATCAGCCCCAACAAAAATGCAATATCGGCGCAGTTGGGGTCTTTTTCATACGCCTTTTTCAACGCCTTTGCGGCATCACCATAATGACCGCTTAAAATGGCCGCTTCGATATAGTGCAACAGAATCGAAAAATTATTGGGCGCAACCAACATTGCACGCGACAAACACGCAAACCCTTCTTCAAACGCAGATGTTTGCAAATACTGAATCCCCAAGTTGTTCAAAATGGGGGCATTTTCGTCGTATTGAAGGGCGCGTTTGTACAACGGAATCGCTTTGGCAGGTTCTTTCCTGTTGGCGAAATAATCGCCGCGTTCTTTCAACTGCTCCCATTCGCGACGCAGTTCCCATTTTTCCAGCGCGGTTTTCAGCGTTCCAAGTTCATCTTCTGCAAAATAGTCAACCAGCCGCAAGAAATCCAAAATCTTTGCGGCAAACGAATCCCGCCGTTTCAGTTCCTTCATTTTGGTAGCCAAATAAGAATGCCCCAGCTCCGCCACCCACTGAATCATCTTATCCGACAAAAACTCATCCACCGATTCGCGCCAGTGATGATAGACATGATAAATCACTTCCTCAAAACTATAGACCCGAATCCCCGTAGTTTTAAACGCATACGGAACAACATTAACTTGCTGCGACACACAGAACTGTAAATGAACCGCCATTTTCTACCGCCTTTTTTTAGAGATTAAAGATTCAAAGATTAAAGATTAAGACCTTGGGGGAAAACCTTTTCTGAAGAAAAGGTTTTCCCCCAAACCCCCTTTCCAAAAAACTTTTTTATTTGTTGGCTTTACATGAGTGGTGATTTGGTGAAGCTTGATAGTTGTTCGTGGAACTTTCCGCCATTGGCATTGCCTATTGAGATGGGAATGCCTAATGCATTTGATAATTGCTCTCGGGTTATGCCGTCTAGCATAATTTCTGTGTTTGCTCGGAAGGCGTTTTCGGGAAGGAAAAGAATATCGGCGGTGGTGTGATTTTTCAGTTGGTTGATGATGTCGCCGCCTGTTAGTAGCCCGCTTACGGTAATGTTTTCGCCAAAGAAGTCGTTACGGATTGCATGTACTGATATTTTCACGTTTGGTTGGGACTGCTCGAAATCATCGGCAAGCCCGCGCATAAACGCGGCGGCGGCATACCCTGTCACGATACCAATATGAACAGCACGCCCCGCTTCCTCTACAGAATACGGCTTCGAGACGCACCCTTCGCCCTGCGTACACGCAAGCGGCGAAACGCGGCTGTGCCGCTGCCGCTGCCATTGGTTTTCAAATTGGCGTAGCATTCCTACCCCGTTGTCTAGTTGGGGGAAATCTTCGTAGTGTTCGTATTTGGGTAGGGGGGTGTTTGACATAATGTACCACTCGTCGGCGGCGAAAACAAAGCATGTATCATCATCAATGCTAGAAACTTCTTGCCAAAACTCAATTGATTTAATTACGGATTTTGCGTCTTCGGGGGTGAAGGGTTCTAGTGGGTACAAGCCCTCGCGGTGGCGGGTTAGGCCTGCTGGTACAATTGCCAAGCTTTTCGCGCCCTTAATGAAGTGCAATAATTCAAAAATTGTATCTTCAAGTTTTACGCCGTCGTTTAGCCCTTTGCATAGCACTACTTGAAAATGCATTTCAATTCCTGCGTCACCTAGTATGCGTAGTGCTTCCAATAAGTCTACCGCGTTTTCGTAGTTCATCATTTTTTTGCGAAGGTCTAGGTCTATGGTGTGAATTGAAATTCTTAGCGGGGAAAGATGATAGCTTGCAATGCGTTGAATTTCCTCCATGGATAAATTCGTTAGAGTTACGTAGTTTCCGTGCAGAAAGGACAGCCGCGGGTCGTCGTCCTTGATGTACAGCGAGGGGCGAAGATTGGGCGGTTGTTGGTCTACGAAGCAGAATACGCATTTATTGCGGCAATGGCGTTTTTCAGACATCAGCGGGCTTTTGAACACTAGCCCTAAATCTTCGTCTGCATCTTTTTCTATTTCCAGTTCCCAAATTTCGCCTTGCTCGGGAGGTTGTGCCGCCTTTTGAATTTCTAGCAACAATTCCTCGGATAACACCACAAAGCGATAATCCAGCACGTCAATGATTTTTTTCCCGTTTATGGATAATAAAATATCACCCGCAGAAATTTCTAACTCGTGGGCAATGCTATCTGGCAAAACTTCTATAATCTCATGCGCCATTGTAATTTCCTTTTGCATAGAATCTTTTATTTGAAGTATATCCCAGTGCAATGATTGACACAAGGTATTTTTGGCGGCAAAGCCGCATTTCGCCGATTACATGTATTGGCAAGCCACGTATACGTCTCGAAGCCGTGAACAATTTCCTAGCGCATAAAAAAACCGACACCGCTTGAATCACGGTGTCAGCCCATTAGGAAAGAGGATTTACACGGTACATACGGAAATCGTTAAACAATCCTATCGCACAAATATAATTGTAGCATTGTCATGTTTAAAATTGCAACAGAATAAGTATTAAGATTTGTTAATCATTGCACCAAAGCACTTGCCAATTCTAGGACAGGTCTTATATAACCCACCCTGCGCCTGTTTGTATATTTAGAAAAGCATCACAATCAAGCGCGAAGTTTTCGCTGGCGTTTAACGTGAATTGGTGCTGGGTTTGGGTGATTACTTTGTATGTTGTTGTGCGGCCTTTGAATTTCTTTTCGATTATTTTGCAGGGGATTCCTTTGTTGTGGGTTAGTTCTAGTTGGTCGTGTCTTAGCATTAGGGTTGCTTTGCTATTGGGTTTGTTGTTCGCATCAAAATTGCCTGCGAAACATGAAAATATTCCGTTGTTTATTTCTCCATCAATGTAATTTGCTTCGCCGATAAAATCGGAAACTTCTATAGATTGCGGTTTTGCGTAAATATTTTGCGGAGTGTCGTATTGTTGCAACTGACCGTCCAGCATCACGGCAACCCTCTGCGATAGCATGAACGCCTCTTCCTTGTCGTGCGTTACCAGAATGGTTGCAATGCCTAAATCACGTTGCAGATTTAGCACAAACTCGCGCATTGCGTCTTTTAGGCTGGTGTCGAGGTTTGAGAATGGTTCGTCTAGTAGCAGAAGGTTTGGCTCAAGAACACACGCCCGCGCTAATGCAACGCGTTGTTTCTGCCCGCCAGATAATTCGTGCGGGTAAAATGCCGCTTTATCGGAAATCTGCATAACGTCTAGCATATGGGCTATTTTTTTTGCGCGGATTTCTCGTTTTTCGCGTCTGGCGGTTAGACCAAATTCGATATTCGCCGCAACAGTCATATGT
>WQVV01000084.1 GCA_009785665.1 Defluviitaleaceae bacterium | reverse complement strand
TTTCAATCAACGCGCCCATTTCTAGCAATTTGTCGTTTAGCTCGGCTAGTTGTTGGTCGAATCTGCGCATTACCCAAACCTCCCTGTTATATAGTCCTCTGTTTTTTTGTCGCGTGGTATGGAGAATATTTGTTGCGTATCGCCGTACTCGATCAGTTCGCCTAGTAGAAAAAATCCTGTGTTATCGGAAATTCTTGTGGCTTGTTGCATGTTGTGGGTGACGATTACGATTGTGTAGTCGTTTTTTAATTTGATGACTAACTCCTCAATCTTGGCGGTGGAAATTGGGTCTAGTGCGGAGGTTGGTTCGTCCATTAGTAATACGTCTGGCTGAACAGATAACGCACGGGCTATGCACAAACGCTGTTGCTGTCCACCAGAAAGACTTAACGCGCTTTTTTTCAGCCTATCCTTTAATTCGTCCCAAATGGCGGCGTTTTGTAGGGATTGTTCCACAATTTCATTTAGCTTAAACTTCGACTTTATACCGTGGGTTCGTGGCGCATAGGCAATATTGTCATAAACGCTCATAGGGAACGGATTGGGCTTTTGAAAAACCATACCCACTCGTTTCCTAAGGGCGTTTACATCAATATTACCATGAATACTTTCGTCGTCCAGCAAAACACTTCCACTAATTTTACAGCCTTCCACCAAGTCATTCATGCGGTTCAAACTTTTGATTAAGGTGGATTTTCCGCAACCAGAAGGCCCAATAAACGCCGTTATCATATTCGACGGTATATCCATATTAATATTTTTCAACGCATGGAAGTCGTTGTACCACAAATCAAATTCTTGTATGGAGAATTTTTTCGGTTTTTTCATAAAATTTAGCTCCTTCGCTATATATGTTATACTGAACATAGGTTTTATTTTCTGCGCCGCTGTACTTCATTGAATACAGGCGGTAATACTTATATTTTGAATAGGAGAGTACCTATGGAATATTTTGAAAAAACCATAGAATTATTTTCGGCACATGCTCAAATTGACGCAATTGTATTGGGTGGTTCGCGGGCAGTTGGGAGCAATGATGAATTTTCTGATTACGATTTATACATTTATCTTAACTCGCCGCTAGACCCTAAAATTCGTGAAGAAATGCTGTTACAGACCTCCACATTTGTTCATGTAGGCTTAGTGTTTTGGGAAGAAGAAGACCATTGCGTTTTCAAAGACGGCATTGGAATGGAAATAATGTATCGCAATATTGAAGACACTCAAAAAGATTTGAAAAGGGTGTTGGTGGATTGCGAGGCTTCAAGTGGGTATACGACTTGCAACTGTCGCACTGTACTTGGCGGCAAGATTCTTCACGACCCCTACGGGCTGTACCGTGATATGGTTGCGGAATTTTCCATGCCATATCCAGCGCAATTGCGAGAAAATATAATAAGAAAAAATTGGATTACCATGGAATCATGCACGATTGCTCATAGGGTATACCTTGAAACGGCTGTTAAGCGTAACGATTTGGTTTTACTCAACAAGCGTATTGCTGGGTACTTGGACTGTTATTTTGAAATAGTTTTCGCTTTTAACAAGGTGTATTTGACGGGGGAAAAAAACTTAATCAAGTACGCTTGTGAAATGTGCGAGCGTTTACCCGAAAATTTCGCCAACAACATGAGCAAATTGCTTGTTATTCCCAATGAGAACATAATGTCTGTCGTTTCAGAAATGACTGCCGCATTAGGTAAACTGTTATCAACCGAGTATGATATTTCTACATTCAAAATGTAAAACATAATGCTTATGATGCTTTTATGAACTTTGCAATCCATGATGATAGCGCGTTTATTAGAATTACCACGATTAGCAATACTGCCGCTGTTGCGTGAGCTTCGCCTGGGTGAGTGCCTTCGTTTGCGAGGGCGTACATATGCGCCGATAATGTGCGTCCTGTATCAAATAAGCTATTGGGAACACGCGCCACATTACCCAATGTGAAAATAATTGCCGCTGTTTCGCCAATAATCCGCCCTACTGCAAGAATAACCCCCGCTAAAATTCCAGGCGTTGCTGCGGGGAGAATTATACGCATAACGGTTCTTAGTCGCCCTGCGCCTAATCCGAAAGACCCTTCGCGGTATGTATCGGGTACGGATTTTAGGCTTTCTTCTGTTGTTCGCATAATTAGCGGCAAAATCATAATCGAAACCGTAAACGCACCCGATAACAAAGACAGTCCCCAACCAAGAAACACGCCGAAAAAAATAAATCCGAATAATCCATAAACAATTGAGGGAATACCCGCAAGTGTTTCCGTAGTAAGGCGAACTATTTTCACAAAACGGCTACCTCGCTTCGCGTACTCCACAAGATAAATTGCAGAGAACACACCTAGCGGAACAGCCAAAACTAAAGATAACCCAACAATCATAAGCGTACCAACAAGCGCGGGGAATAGGGATTGATTCTGCGGGGTAAACTCCACGGCAAAAAGCGAAGGTCGAATATACATAACGCCGTTGATAATCACATAACCCACCACAAGAAACAACACCGCCACTGTGATACCAATGCACAACCATGTCAATATAAAAAGAAACAAATCTATTGGTTTTCTGCGTTGCACATTAAACACCGTCCTTTTTCTTTAGCAGTGAAAACAGCGTGTTGATTAGCATTACAAACACGAATAATACAACTCCTGTGGCAATTAAAGATGCTCTGTGGTCGCCGTAGGCGTAGCCCAATTCCAAAACTATGTTGGCTGTTAATGTTCTTGTGCCGCTTAGAAATTCATGCGGCATTCGCAGAACGGCTTGATTGCCCGCTACCATTCTTACTGCCATTGTTTCGCCTACTGCTCGCCCAATTCCTAAAATAATTGATGCCATTACCCCCGATTTTGCGGCGGGTAACACAACCCGAAAAGTTGCGTTTTCATGGCTTGCGCCTAGGGCAATCGCGCCTTCGTAAATTTCGGAAGGTATGGCGCGTATCGCGCTTTCGGAAATTGTAATGATTGTAGGCAAAATCATCATTCCCAGCAAAAGCGATGCAGTGAGAATGCTATTACCAGTACCGCCAAAAATTTCACGAACAAACGGCACAAGAACCGTCATACCAAAGTAACCATAAACCACGGAAGGAATCCCAGCCAAAAGATTTATCGCGGGTTTAAGAATTTTATAAAGTGGTGCAGGGCAAAATTTTGCCATAAACGCCGCCGCAAAAATTCCGATAGGCACACCAAATAAAATTGCCCCCGCCGTCACATACAACGAACCAACAATCATAGGCAATATGCCAAACAGTGGCGGATTCCAAGTAGGCCGCCAATCTGTTCCTAGCAGAAAATTAAAAACGCCGATATTCCATATCGCGGGCAAACCCTGCATAAACAAAAATACACATATCAGCCCCACCGCAATAATTGCGGCAGAAGCTGATAATATAAATAGTATTTTTGCGGCAGGTTCCATGTAATGACTTAATGAACGCTGTCCCATCTCATAACATCTCCCAGAAAAATATCTCTAACTTGTTCAAGGGTAAGACCTTCAACAGAATTGCTAGGATGCACAATTACCGCAATGCCGTCAATGGCGATTGTGAGAGGTGTTAAAATTTCTAATTCGCTTTCTCTAAGGTCGCGGCTGGACATTGCAATATCCGCTAACCCTTCCCGAACAGCACTAATACCATGCCCTGTTCCCGCGCCATGAATATCTATCGTAACATTGGAGTTAATCGCACGATAAGCCGCAGCCAGATGTTGCATAAGCGAATCAACCGATGACGAACCATTAACCACAATAGTGCCAGTCAAACCACTTGCAGAATATAACGGCGCGCCAGTTGGTACAAAGGGAACATAACCTCTGTCTGCCACAACTTCCTGCCCTTGCGCAGAGAATATGAAATCTACAAAATCTTGTGCAAGTGGATTAAGCCCTTCGGCTGTATTGTACCCAATGATAAACGGCCGCTGAATCGCGTATGTACCGTTTAACATATTTTCAACCGTTGGCATAACGCCGTCTACACTTAATACTCTAACTCTGTCGTCATTTAACGCAACACCCGTTGAAGCATATCCAATCCCTAACGGATTTCCTGCTACGTTAGTCATCATCACGCTTGTGCCAGGGGTAACAACTGCTTCCATTGTTATATTGTCGTTGCCGCCCACAGTAATATCAACGATTTCAACAAACGCCCCGCGTGTTCCACTGCCTTCCTCACGCGTAAAAACGGTTATAGCCCCAGTAGTTCCCGCTGATGAATCAGATGCGTCAACATCACCACCGCAACCCACCATTAACATTCCCACAGCCGCCACTGATAACCCCAGCGCGAACTTAATTGCTTTTTTAAACATTCAACATTCCTCCATATACTTGTTTTGCTTACAAGATAAGAATAAATGTTGAATGTAAAGAATGCATAATCTGAATGTAAAATCTATGTAAAATTTTTTATTGGACATGTCTGTTGACTGCATACAAAACGCCCCGCTTTTAAGCAGAGCGTTTTGTGTCGTTTTGTATATTTAATAGTTCTCGTTTATCAGCAAGGAAATAAATTCACCTATGAGCTTTTGTTGCTTTGGAGTACATAACATTGCTTTCTGTGTTATCGCAGTTATAGACTTTTTATCAACATTTTTTGCAAGCCCAAGAAGAAAATAATCGGGTGTCACGCACAATGCTTCACTCAATTTTATTATCGTTTCAACAGTTGGTACAGAGTGGCTGTTTTCTATATTCGATAGCTGATTCACACTCATGCCTATTTTCTCCGTCAGTTTTTCTTGTGTCATATGAAGTTCTTTACGCCTTGCGGCTATTCGCGCCCCTATTTCAATGTAACTGATTTTCATGCCATTCACCCCACACCAAATACTTTAAGAGATTTCCAAACAAAGAATAATGCAGCGCATTTGGAAATATTGTCTTGCATTTGTAATTTATATGTGGTATAACATATTCAAACTTTAAAGGAGGAACGGGATGTTTAAGAAAATTATTGCAGTAGTGATGGTGGTTATTCTATTGATGTCAGGTCTATCGCTGGTAGCATGTGGGGGAAATGATAGTGTGCGTGGTACATGGGAAAGCCCTGCAACTAACGCAATCTTTGAATACTATCCCAAAACGGTAATACAGTTTTCAAGAAGCAATTTCACGAGATGGACGTACCGTCCAACTATATCTAGCCGCCACGGACGTGTTCGTCATTCGCAAACATGTGAAGAGAGTGGTCGCCGCATTTTGGTCTATGGGTTTGACCCTCAATATTGGGAATATGCAGGTGATGGTCTTTACCGCACAATCTATCCAGAAATAGGAACATTTTCAATATCCATTCATCAACTTGGCAATCAAATAGAATTCGTTGGTGAGGACGGCAATATAGAAACAGCATTTTTTTCGCAAACAGAAAATACAATCACGATAGGCCGCAGGCAGTTTACTCGTAGATAAATAATTATTAACGCACCAAAAAAGACCCGCGAAAACACTTCTACGGGTCTTTTTTGGGCATACATCGAACGACATTGAAAAAACCTACCCCATCTCAAATGCCAAAAGACTTGGTGTGCCGCCGCCTTTGTATGTGAAATACAATGAGTGAACGCCATTGGGGATTGTAATATCTGCGGAAAACTCTGTCCAGATATTCGCGCTAACAATGGGGATTGTGCCTAGAATATCGCCGTTGGGGCTTGTGCGCACTTCAAAATTGCCTCTACCATACGCCCTTGTGGTTATGGTAATTTTTTTTATGTCTTGGCAGTTAAAGTATTTGAAGCCTAGAATTGTGCCGTCGGTTATTTCTGCTATGAAGCAGTCTGTTTCGTCTCCGTCGCCTAGACCGTCTTGGGTTACTTTTGCTGGCTTGGTTGGTGGTGGTGTGGAATCATTCCATAGGTTGCATACGGTGTACGCGGGGTATTTTCCTCGCGCTGATAGGGGTTTTCCGTTTGCGCCTTGCGAAGTCATTTCTACTTGTTTAATCGTTCCGTCTTGTGCGATTTCGATAAGTTCAATGCAGCCCTGCCTTGAGAACCATGTATCATTTGTCATGCGGTGGTAGAAAACGTACCATTGACCGCAAATTTCTATAATCGAGCCGTGGTTATTTCCATATGGATAAGTTCGTTTGTCGGCGGGTTTGTATGTGGAAATTCCTAAATCGCAATTGCTAACCAGCACGCCGCCATAAACGAAATCCCGTGTGGGGTGCGAACTGGTAGCATAACAAAGCTCCGTCATATGAATGGAAGAATACACGAAGTAATACATATCCCCAATTTTGCGCAAGGAAGGTGCTTCAAAAAATTCGTGGCCCTCGAAGCTAGTGCCTTCGCCACAAACGCCACTTGGCACGATATAAACAGGAGCGTCCACAATAGTAAGCATATCCGCCGCAAGAACCGTAGCCATAGCCCCTCTTCGCGAAGCGTCACCAATCACGCCCAATCCTGTGTACAGATATGTCGTGTCGCCTTGGGTAAACACCGCTGGGTCGAATTGCGGTTCGTCGCCATCTTTTTCGCCTAGGCGCGTGCCATTGGCGTAATGCACATATCCGTAAAACTGATACTCTCCAGCGGGGGTATCACAAACCGCCACGGACACAACATTAGCTTTATCCAACACATAATACAAATAAAATCGCCCGTCCGAACCCAACGTAACATCTGGCGCGTACATAACCATATGTCCACGCTTATTAAGCGGGTCGGAATTTTTTTTATAAATAACGCCCTCATATCTCCAGTCCGATAAATCCTCAACAGGCGCAGACCAGCAAACATAATCCTCCGAACAAAAAACAAATCCATGCGCCCTATCATGCGAGCCAAAAACATACACACGCTCGCCAAAAATATGCGGCTCACCATCAGGCACGTACTCCCACGAAGGCAGATAAGGATTCATACAAACACCCCTTTTTTTGCCTAGAATACCTCAACAAAATGTAAGCGTCAAATTATTAACCGCAGGTTCTAAGAAATATGCTATAATCCTACAAAGCTGAATTTTAAGGAGCGATGTTAAATGAATGAAACAAATTTACCAGGCGGTGCGATGTCCTCGCGAATTTTGGATTTTTTCTGGATAGCCGACTGTTCTGGTTCGATGCACGGCGAAAAAATTCAAACGCTAAACTACGCGATTAAGCAAACAATCCCAGATATGCGCAAGGAAGCAGACGCTAATCCGAATGCATCTATAATGGTACGCGCTGTTAAATTTTCGGACGGCGCGGCGTGGCATATACCAACCGCGACGGATATAGAAGACTTCAACTGGGTAGACCTTACCGCAGGCGGCGTAACCGCAATGGGAATGGCATTGGAACTGGTTGCAAGCGAGCTAAAACAATTTCCAACAGACACAAAACGGCTTCCGCCTGTTCTGGTTCTTCTAACAGATGGTCAACCAACCGACGATTTCAAGCGCGGCATAGATGAACTTATGGCAACCCCATGGGGAAAAAAGGCCGTTCGTATAGCAATAGCAATAGGCAAAGATACCGACCTTGATGTTCTGGAGCAATTCACAAACAACAAAGAATTGGTTCTGGAAGCAAAAAATCCGCAACTTCTGGTTAAATTTATCAAATGGGCATCCACCGTTGTAAAAAATGTTTCCGCGCCCACAGTTGGCGATGCTTCGGGCAGCAGTGTAGACGTAAACACAATTCCAATAGCATCAGACGACGACGATGAAATCTGGTAGGCGGCACAGCCGCTTTTCGCCGAGCGGCACAGCCGCTTTTCTCCGATTACATGTTTTGGTAGCCGCGCATACGTCTCGAAGCCAGAAGGGCTATGAGACGTATTGGGGTATACGTCTCGAAGCCAAGGGGGCGATATTGTGAGTAAAAAAAAGTGGGTAGCGATAGGAAGCATTGTAGATGGCGCGATTCATTTGCGGCAAGAAAAACCATGTCAAGATGGGTTGTTTCTGCGTGAAAGCGAAGATGACAAAAAACCAGCATTCGCAATCGCCTGTGTTGCAGATGGGCATGGAAGTGGGTCTTGTCCACACAGCGACGAAGGCGCGAAAATCGCAGTGGCTGTAGCTGGCGAACTTCTGGAAGCAATGCCCCACGACTTAAACGCGTACAAAGATATTCGGTTGCCTAGGAAAATCGAATCAGAATGGAAAAAGGCAGTCCAAAAAATGCACGCCAAAAATGGCAGGGACGAAGCCGAACCATTCCCGTATATTCTGTACGGCACAACTTTGATTGCCGTAATCGCAACAGATAAATTTATCTTCGCATTGCAAATTGGCGACGGAAATATACTAATGATTGATAAAGAAGGCAATGCCCGTCCAATTCTAGCGGTAGCAGAAACCGTAGGCGAAGACACAGAATCCCTATGCCTAGACGACGCATGGACATATGTACGAACGCAAATAATCCCATGGAACGCAGCAGACGCACCAGCAATGTTCCTACTATCAACCGACGGTTACGCCAATAGCTTCACCGATTCCAAGGGCTTCACAAAAGCAGGAACAGATTTCTTCCAGCTATGGCGAGAAAAAGGACTTGACTACATCAACGAAAACCTACAAGGTTGGTTAAGGCAATCGTCAGACAAAGGAAGCGGCGACGATATTGCAATGGCATTATTAGCATTTGAATAGCAGTGAAATGAATATAGCGAGCGATAATCAAAATCGTTCGCTATATTCATTTTTGCAAATAATGTGATATAATTCTGTTTGACAAAAACTTATGAGAGTTTCTACCGTTGGGAGTTGGCTACAATTTTTGAGATTATTTTTGGAATGCTGGGCGGATTGGCGTTGTTCCTATTTGGAATGCATTCTTTGGGCAATGGACTGCAAGAGATGGCGGGCAAGAAAGCGCATCGTGTTTTAGAGATTTTGACCTCTGTGCCTATCGTGGGAATGCTTGTTGGAACGGGTGTTACCATAGTGGTGCAAAGTTCTACGCTGGTAACGGTTATGGTTGTTAGTCTTGTAAATTCGACTATGCTTAACTTGAAGCAAGCGGCATCCGTTATTATGGGCGCGAACATTGGAACTACACTTACCGCTCAACTTGTGGCGTTTCGTATTACGGATATTTGGGTATACTGCGCCGTGGGTGGGTTTATAATTTATTTCTTCGGCAAGCGGAAAGATAGACTTAGGTCGATTGGTTGGGTTATTTTTTCGTTTTCAATGCTGTTGCTTGGGCTTTCACTAATGACAGACGCTATGCGTCCACTTAGAGGAATGCCCGAGTTTCAAAATTTGATTCTTGTCTTCGGCGATAATCGCATACTTGCAATGATTGTTGGGCTAGTTTTTACCGCGCTTGTGCAGTCTTCTACGGCCGTAACAGGGGTTATTGTTGCAATGGCTATGGAGGATTTAATTCCGCTTGAAGCCGCCTTGCCGCTAATAATAGGCACTAATGTTGGTACTTGCTTTACGGCGGTTTTGGCTTCTATTGGGAGTTCTACTTCTGCTAAACGTGCCGCCGCTATACATGTTGTTTTCAATACGGTTGGTGCTTTTATTTTCCTTATATTCTTGCCGCAATTTGAATGGGCGGTTTTGCTAATTTCGCCCGCCGATGACATTCCGCGACAAGCCGCCAATGCACACACAATGTTTAGTATTATTACCACAATAATGTTTCTGCCGTTTATAGGGCTTTTGGTGAAGTTTGTTACGATTATTATTCCAGAGCGTAAAAAAGCCGAAGAAGACACAGAAGAAAGCGTAACAATGTTCCTAGACTGGAAAATGGTAAATCACCACACAGTAGCAATAAACTACGCGCAACAAGAGCTACTAAGAATGGCAGAACTAGCAGGGCAAAACGTAACCCTAGCAGTAGAAGGTTTCATTGCGAAAAAGCGAAAGAAACTAAAACAACTGAAAAGACAAGAAAAAATTGTTGATGCCATAGAAAAAGAAATAGTGAGCTACCTAGCCGCAGTCTCCAAAACGGGAGGAATGGGACAGCATATGTCCATACGCCACGCGGGGCTTTTGCACGCCGCAAACGACATAGAGCGAATAAGCGACCACGCCCAAAATATAGCAAGACTAGCCAAACAAGTAATAGACGATAAAATAGAACTACCCCACCAAGTTTTTGAAGAAATAGAAGACATCTACAAGCCCATAACCGAAATTTTTGAGACAGCAGTAAAATCGGTACGAGAAAATGACGCAAGCCTAGTACCACGCATAAAGGAACTAGAGACCCTCATAGACTCAAAAGAAAAAGAAATGCGAGCCGCACACATAAAACGCATAGTCTCTGGCGAAATCAGCGCAGAGGGAGGAATAATCTTCCTAGACATTCTATCCAACTTTGAAAGAATCGGCGACCATTCCACGAATATTTCACACTTGCCACAGGGTAGGCTATAGGAGATTTCAAGTGCAAAAGAGTGCAAAGAAAGGAACGCGGGCGACCAATTTGAACTAGGAATTTGTATGCTCAGCGAATGGCGAAAATTATGTATATTCGTAACATTGAACTTGAAAATGTAAAGCTGGGAATGCGGCTTGCAGAATCCGTTTACACTATCACCGATACGAACAACAGCATGTTGGTTGCGCGTAAAGGTTATGAGGTTGACGATAAAATACTACGCGTACTGGAACGGTTTGGGGTTGAAACAATTCCAGTATGGTCAAGAACCAAACCAGAAGAAGAAAATGAACCTCAAGCAGAAAAACCTGCCCCAAAGCTTGAAAAACGAGTTTGGGTTAAGGGAGTTCTAAGCGAAGACCTAAAGAAAGAAGCCTTAGGTAGCATAAAGCAATTATTTAGCATTCTCGACCCGCAAAGAACTACTAACATGACCACAGCATATCAAAGTGTGCGGAATTTGGATTCGGTGATGGGCGACCTGTTGCGCGCCGTAGCTCATGACGAAAGAGGGCTTATTCACATTAGCGACCTAAAGCACTATGATGAATACACCTACCACCACTCGCTAAGTGTTTCATTGCTTTCCATATCAACGGGCAAGGAACTTGGACTTGATAGCGAAGACCTCCTCCGTCTTGGACGGTGCGCTATGCTTCACGATATAGGCAAGCAGGCAATTCCCTTGGAAATTCTGCACAAAAAGGGAAGGCTGGACAAAGACGAATTTGATAGCATTAAACGTCATTCTGCAATGGGTGCGTTAAACCTAAAGGCAAATGCCGTAGGTGATGTAGAACTATGGAACAGCATAATGTTTCATCACGAAAAAATAAATGGTAAGGGCTATCCCAAAGGTCTTGAAGGTGATGAAATTCCGCTTTTCAGCAAAATAATTTCCGTTGCTGATGTTTACGATGCAATCACTTCGTATCGCCCGTATCGTTCGCCCATGCTCCCCGCTAATGCCGTAGACCATATTTACCAAGATGCAGGCGTTGCTTTTGACCACAATGTAGTAAACGCTTTCTTTGAAAAGCTAGAGTTCTACCCAGTAAACACAATAGTAGAACTTTCCGACGAAAGACTTGGCATTGTTTCCAAAAGCGAATTAGAAAACAGGTTGCGCCCAGCAATACGAATTTGGGGAACCGACGAAATCATACATCTATCAACGCCAGAACATACACACTTACAAATCACAGACATACTAAGCCACACAAACTTACCCCCAGGGTATGAGTTCGTGGATAAGGATTAGAGATTTAAGGTCAAGAGATTTAGGGCGTGTTGCCACTATTAAAAACTAACAAGATGTGATAAAATTTGGCAATGAAGATAACAGTAGAGCAATACAACAGGATGAAGCATATGCTGCCAACCCAACGAGGAAATGTAAGCGTG
>WQVV01000083.1 GCA_009785665.1 Defluviitaleaceae bacterium | reverse complement strand
GCACCAAAAATGGCGCATACGATGGAAATGTTTCCACCGCTACGCGCCCATTATATACTTCCTTAGTTTCGTAACCTTCCTTGCGCAAGTACAACGAGATTAATTCCGCAATATGTTTATCATCGTCAACTACCATTATTTTCATATTTTTTGCCATTCGCTGAGTACACAAATTCCTACTGAAAGTTGGTCGCCCGCGTTCCTTTCTCCGAATCTTTCACACTTATTCCTTTGCCAGCACTTTTTCCATTTCGTTTTCTAGTGCCAAAATTTGTTCTTCCGTGGGTTCGCCGCCCTTGTATATTGTGGATTCTATTGCTTGGGCAGTCTTTGAAAGTTTTTCTTCTTTCATCATATGCGCCATTCCCTTGATTGTATGGGAAAGCCTTCGTGCAGTTATGTTGTCGTTTTCCGCCAATGCCGCCTTGATTTCCAAAACGGTATCTTTTTGCGTGTTTTTAAACTCGTCGCGTACCATATTTATTACTTCGGGAGAATTGTAATAGCTATTAATATCGCTATCAGGTTCGGGAAGCTCAGACGCGAAAAACTTAGTAGTTTTAACAGGTTCAACGCTTACACCACCTAAAACCCGTGCGCTATCGGCTTCTGTCTTCCCAACGTAATTCATAACAATGTGATGCAAATTTCTTGTTTGAATCGGTTTTGCAATAAAATCATCAAAACCATTGCTGAGAAACTCCTCAGCCTGCCCAACAAGCGCGTTTGCCGTAAGTGCGACAAGCGGAAGTTTATATCCCACCCCACGCAGAATCTTCGCGGCCTCCATGCCATTAAGCGAGGGCATCATGTAATCCATAAAGATAATATCAAAAGTTTCGCCGCATTTTACCTTGCTTATAGCGTCCATTGCGTTTGTGCATGTTTCTATTTGAAGGTCGTAAAGACCAAGCAAACCTTTTGCCACAAAAAGATTCGTTTCAACATCGTCAACCACCAGCACTTTCCCGTGCGGAAGGCTTTTTGGCTTGAACTCGGTTTTTCGACTAACCGTTTCTAGCTTTGATAAATTTTCGGCGGTTGTCGCGCCAATTTCATCAAGAGACGCTACTTGTTGCGGAATTTGTATTGTTACTTTCGTTCCAGCCCTAATATGGCTTTCTACGCCTATGCTCGCGCCCATTAGTTCTATTAGGCTAAGAACAATCGGCATTCCCAAGCCCGTGCCGTAAACTTCGGGGTGTTCTCTGTCGTGGAAGCGTGTATATTCTTCTTTTAGCAAAGTCTCAACTTGTTCTTGAGTCATTCCGCGTCCTGTGTCGCGAATGATTACCTCCATATTAATCATATTGTTAGCAGAATGCGGAGCGCGTTTTATAGAAAACTCAACAATACCAAGTTCCGTATACTTAAACGCATTGCTCATGATATTAGTAAGCACCTGCTTCAAGCGCAAAGCATCACCAATTAACGCAACGGGAAGCGATTTATCAACATGAACAACAAATTTAAACTTCTTATTGTCCAACGAAACAACATGCAACTGCAAAATCTCTTGAATAAAACTAGCGACATCGTACTCCGCCATAATAATATCCATTTTGCCAGCTTCAATTTTTGAAAGGTCTAAAATGTCGTTCAAAATGCCAATTAACACGCCCGAAGACGTGTAAATTCTACTAAACGCGTCTTCAACATCTTTAGGCAGGTCGTTTTTTTGCAATTGAATTTCCGACACGCCAATAACCGCCGCAACGGGCGTGCGAATCTCATGGCTCATACGCGCAAGAAAACGGCTCTTTGCTTGAGAATTAGCCTCTGCAATAGAAAACTCTTGATTGCTTTTAACGGCGGATTCCTCAATATTCTTAGCCCATTTTTTGAAAGATTTCACAGTAATCCAAACAATAGCAAGCGAAACAACTAGCGCAAACAAAAGCGTGATAATTGTAATAGTCTGATTTAAAGCAATAGTCTGTTCAATTTCCGCTTGAACAGATTCACCAGCACGACCTTCAATGTCGCGCAAATTGCTTATAGTATTTTCAACATTGCGGGTATAGTCCAAAACATTACCCTTATCGTGGCTATCGTTCCCGCCTATAAAAAAATTTGCATGAAAAATTCTGTAAACCTCGTCAACAAAAGCCATAATATATTCCATCTCTGCAACTAAATCTTCACAGCTATGGCATTCAAGGCGTTCGTAAACTAGGCTATCGCCCGATACTGATGTTATGTATAAATAAGCCAATCGCTCCATACGTGCGTGCGATTGGGTAATATAGTCTTCATAAATGCGGCGCGTTGTATCACCCGCCGTTTCTATCCAAACGGGGTTGTAATACGACGCTTTTAAAAGCCGTCTAAACTCCGTCAATTCTTGGTGAAATTCCAAAAGAAGCACGTTCCGCGCTTCCATATTGTAAATGCGATAACGATACAGATAATCCATATCACGAATTACTATGTTAGAGTAAATCGCAACCGTAAAAAACATCACAATTACAATCGCGAATGCAATCAGCAACTTTTTTGTTACGCTTATTTCCCTAAATTTCATTCTTTGCCCTCTTTGTACCTGTCCAGCGCGACCAGTACACGTACTGGGTCGGGAGGTTTTAGTATATAATCGCTTGCGCCAGCTTCTACGCAATCGTCCACAATTCGTTCTTCAGTTGCCGCAGAATACATCACGATATATGCATCTGGGTCAATTTTTTTAATTGCTTCAACCGTTTTCTTGCCGTCCCAATTTGGCATTAGAAAATCTAAAAAAACCATGTTCGGTCTAAGCCGCTCGTATTCACTTACGGCGGTTTCTCCGTCCACGGCTTCATAGATGTTTCTGTGTTCCATTCCGCAATATTTTACCAAAATATCTACCAAAATCTTTCTCATTATAGGGACATCATCCACTACCATTATAACCATGAACACCCTCCCCTATGACTTCATCGTAAGATTAGTATACAACAATGTGTTACCTTGTCAAGTTATTTATCCCTGCATTTGGGACAGGTGCAACCGCGTTCGCATTGCGGGCGGTGTTCTAGGATTTTAATGTCGGTTACGTGATAGGTGTCGGTTACTGGGTCGTCTTGGTTTTTTACGCGAACAGCAACTTTTGCCGTTTGGCGCAAAATATTTATGCTTAGTACGTCACCGTCACCTGCTGGCGTGCGCACTAAATCGCCTACGCCTGGCATTCCCTGTATTAAATGGGCGTAGGTTTCTTCTTCGTATTTTAGGCAACACATTAACTTGCCGCATATTCCCGAAATTTTTGTGGGGTTAAGGCTAAGACCTTGGTCTTTTGCAGATTTAATTGACACTGGCTGGAACTCGTCCAAAAACGACGCGCAACATAATACACGCCCGCAAATGCCGATTCCGCTTAACATTTTCGCTTCGTCACGAACGCCTATTTGGCGCAACTCAATGCGCATTCGGAAGGTTGCGGCAAGGTCTTTTACCAACTCACGGAAATCTACGCGCCCATCAGCCGTGAAGAAAAATATAATTTTGCTTAGGTCGAATGTGAGTTCTACATCAACTAGATGCATTTCAAGATTATGGTCTTTTATTTTTTCCATGCATGTGATTTTGGCTTCTTCTTCGCGCTTGCGATTGGCGATTTCTTGCGTGGTATCTTCAGGGGTTGCTATACGAAGAACTTTGCGAATTGGCTGGCTTATTCCGCGAATATCCGCGTCGCGTTTTTCCAGCGCGACAATTCCATACTCCGCGCCGCGCCCTGTTTCTACTATTACGGGCGTACCTTGGGGTAAATCGTCTGCGCTAAATTTGTCTGGGTCAAAATAATATACCTTGCCTACATCTTTGAACCGTACCCCTACTATAATCACTGGATTTCCTCGTTTCTGCTCATGGCTAAGAACATCAATTCTAGGGCTAGTTGAGTATTGCCGTTTTGCGCCAAAATATGCTTAGTGCGTGTGATTGCTTCGATTGATGCGAAAAGCGACTGTGGCGGTAGTTCGCCAAATCCCGCGGAAATGCTAATTTTTTCTCCGATGGATAAATACAGCAAGTCAAGTAATTCCTGTAGTGCGTCTTTTGTTAGCGCGTCCACTTTGCGGTATAGCGCGAAGGCTTCTGTAATATCGGCGGTGGCTAATTTTGTTATGAGTTCTTCCGCTAGGGTTTGTATTTCGGAGTCGGCGGTTATTTCTTTACTTGTGCCGCGTATTTTCTTTATTGAACATCGTGATAACACCGTAGGTAAAAAGCTATGTGTATTGGGCGCAAGAAACAAAAAAAAACCATAGGGCGCAGGCTCCTCAATGGTTTTCAACAAGGCATTCTGTGCCGCTGGGGTCAAGGTTTCTGCGTTGTCCACAATAAAAACTTTGTGTTCATATTTGAATGGTTTGATTGCCATTGGTTGCAGAATTTGCTCGCGAACATCGTCCACGCCTATTCCGCTTTGCTTTGTGCCTTTTACAAAAATTGTATCGGGGTGATTGCCGCTGTCGAAAGTGCGGCAACTTAGGCATTGATTGCAGGGTTCGCTTGCAGGGGCGTATCTGGCTTCGAGCCGTACCATCGAATGCATGTCCTCGGAGAAAAGCGGCTGTGCCGCCGCCGCCGTAACGCAATTAAGCTTCTTCGCAAAGGTTAAAGCTTGATTGCGCACTGCGGCGGTGTCTTCCCCTTCAAATATATACGCACTCACACAATCATGTCCAGAAGTAGACCGTGGATTTCGTCGATTTTGTCCAAAATCTTTAGGCGGTCTTTTTCTTTGCTTAGAAGCTCTTGTGCTAGGTCGTCTAGGTCTTGGTTTACTAGGCGCACGATTCCGTATACATGGTGACGGCCCCGACGGTCTAGGAAGTTCTCGCGGCTAAACTCGTGCGAGTGAGTTACAACTTCGTTTATGAAGTCGGTTATTAGGCTGCGATATGTCTTTAATTCTGCAAAGTCCATGTGCTGTGCTACGCGCTTACCTTGTACTGCAATTTCGCCTATTAGCCCTTGAAGGCGGTCTGCCAAGCCTTCGTCGCTTAGGCGGTTTAACGTAAAGCGGAAATCCTCTTGCGGAGGGCGTTTTTCTACCGCATTGGCTTCTTGAAATCGCGCCGCTAACATTTCTGAAACTTTCATATTAGTATCCAATTTGGTTACACCTTCCTAAACTCTTCAACATTTAGTACAAAAATTGTTGCTCCGCCTACTGTTACTTCCACGGGGTATGGCGCGAAACTCTCACTGGCGTTCACATTCATTGCGTTCACCGATGTAATCTGCTTTCGGCTTTTACACTTTTTCTCGATAATTTCCACCAATTCGGGAATGCGTTCCTCGGTTACACCGCATATTAACGTCGTGTTTCCCGCACGCAAGAATCCCCCCGTAGAGGCAAGCTTTGTAACACTAAAACCCTTTGCACTTAAATGATCCATAATGTGAAAAGCGTCTTCGTCGTGAATTATAGACATTACGAGTTTCATTCGCAAAACCTCCTTCACGACATTGTATCACAATCACGATATACGGGCAATACCCCATTGTCCTCCATATTGAAGAAGTATTGCGCCATTGTAGTATCCAGAAATTTCATCAAAACGTGGTGGGGAAATTTCTCTGCCCAAAATATCTCTTAGCCCCCATGTTGCGGTCATTACATTACCCCATTCATCTCTTTGGGCATTTACACCGACAGCTACTATTTGTGGCGAAAGCACTCTTACCATATCATATGATGGGTTGATTAGCATTTCGCCTGTTTCGCTAGTAACGCCCCATCTGCCTTGTGTATCTACGCCAAATTCGTTTAGATTTCCACTGCCGCGCATTACTTGCACAAGGCCATTGCCTGTGGGCCATAGGTTCGCAAAGTCTGTGGGTAGCACTTCTTCACCTTGCATGTTTAGCAAGCCCACGCGCCCGCCGCGTAATTCGCCCCATTCGCCAACTGTGCTGCCTCTTACTACTTGAACAAAGTTATTATTGCTGGGAGCGTCACCACTGCCCATATGCATTGTAAACATTGAGTCAAATACGGGTGCTATAATCTCGCGACCTGTTGCGTCTCTAAGTCCCCAGTAGCCGCCTACTAAATGGCCATGCTCTGGATGTACTGTGGCACCTACTCTTACACCAATCAAATTGGGGCCGAATATAGCAACACTATCATATTCTGGTTGAATTACATATTCACCTGTTGCGATATTCACAATACCAGAGCGACCGCCTGTAAGCCCACGATACGGGATAAATTCGCCGCCATAATGGATTTCTGCCATTCCATAGCGGGCAGTGCCGAAGTTTGAGTAAATCGCAGGGACTACTTCATTACCAGCTGTATCAATAAAACCCCATTTATCGTCACGAATCACAAACGCAAACCCATCTGAAAAGAATCCAATGGAATTATATTGTGGCGATACAATCTCTCTGCCTGTTGTATCTATGAAGCCCCATAGGTGGTTGCTGTCCATTACAGTAGCAAAGCCATCAATAAAGCTTCCAATTGCGTGATATTGTGGAGTTACTACCACGTTGCCTTGGGTGTCTATAATGCCCCACAAGCTTCCTTCATAACCCCATTGCCCCAAAGTGCCGCCCACAGCTACAGCCGCAAAACCTCCGTGAAATGAATTGACAAGACTAAACTGAGGCGGTACTACCACATTGCCTTGCTTATCAACAAAGCCCCATTGCCCACCTATCATAGCCCCATGCTCATTTGGTCTACCGCCTGTTTGTATTGCCGCCAAACCATCGGAGAAATGCCATATCGAGTCATAAATAAGTGGCACTACTTCGCGGCCTGTTGTGTCCACTACACCCCATTGACCGCCGTCAAAACCGCCCCACTCGTTGAGTACGCCGCCAGTTCTAACTATTGAAATCCCTCCATGAAAATCGGACACAGAATCATATCTTGGTGATACAATTTCTCTCCCCGTTTCATCTACGAAGCCCCATTGTCCACCTATTAACCCGCCCCAGTCGGTGCGTTCTGCTCCTGCGTTTACCGTTGCAAAACCTTCGTTAAAGAACGTTACTTGCGTGTAACGTGGTGGTACAATTTCTTCACCGGCGGCATTCATAAAACCCCATAAACCGTCTATCATCACGTTTCCTGTTAAAACTGGTGTGATTCCGTTTACGAAACCAAGTGCATGGTCGTATCGTGGTTCTACAATCCATTCAAATGATAGTTCATGTTGTGTTAAATCAACTGTTGGTTGATTCTCTCTTGGTTGCTCTGTTCCGTTTACATAACCTTGGGCTGGTAAAATTGTGCCGCTTCCATTCCGTGACATCACAAACCATACTATTCCTGCAACTGCTACCGCTCCAATTATAAAAACTATAATCGGTAAAATGATACTTCTCTTTCCCATTCTTTTTGCTCTCCTTTTAGTTGGATAAAATCGTAAATTCGACAATACGCCAATTTATGCGGATTGTCAAGCCGCCGTGCTTAATAAAATAATTGAAAATTTTTGTTCGCGTGCTATAATACAAGAAAATGTCCGTTAGTGTGTCAATGCAGGGAGAGTTTTTTATGATTTGTAACACCGCAATTTTTTACGATATTGAAAATTTACTAGGGCTTTTTAGCGAAAAAACAAACACCGTCCTTCATTTAGATGAAATTTACCGCCGTGTGCTGGAAGTTGAAGGCGTTCATGGCGTGTCTATTCAGCGTGCTTATGCCGACTGGGGATTACCAATTGCTCGTAATTTACGAGGTTCAGTACTGCAAGTGGGAATTGAAACTATTCAAATTTTCAACACAAACCCCAACGACAAAATGAAAAACGCCGCCGACGTAAGTTTAATTATAGACGCAATGGATTTACTTTCCAGACGACCCGAAATAGAAAACTATGTAATAGCTTCTGGTGACGGCATTTTTGCATTTCTTGCGAAAAAATTGCATGAGAACGGTAAACGCGTGATAGGTTGCAGTTTTGACACGATTGCAAGCAATATTTTCCTAAATGCCTGCGATTACTTTATCTCGTTGCAGAAAATGGATTCGTCCATTAGTGCCACTATTTCGCGTAAGAAAATGAGATACACCGCGCCAATCCAAAGCGTTGCTGCTCCCAAACTTGTTCCCCAACCACCACCTACACTGCCCCCGACTTTCCAGAAATCAAAATATTCCGAAGCAATTGTTAATGCAAATATAAAAATTTGGCGCGACTTGGGTGATACTTCTGGGTCTATTCATGTAGTTCGGCAAATGGTTGAGGCTGTGTTTGAGGATTATACTAAAACCATGCCAGGGTTGGAAATTTCTGTGTTCACAAATTATATAAATCACTACTTGCCAGGGTTTAAAGCATCACGCTTTGGATTTAAGCGAGTAAGCGAGTTTATGCGCTTTATTCTTACGGGCAGCCCGTATTGTTTGTACTATATCAACGATTCTATTTTGGTAATGTCGCCGCGTGAAAACGCTAAAGGTAATTTGGTGGAAGATGTAAAAGGTTTGCTAATTACTTCGGCAGAGGGGAATATCTACAATTCTGTGTTTAGTGTGCCAGAGGATGAATCGTTTATCTTTAGCATTACCCAGCCCGAACCCGTGAAAAAACCTACACCTGCGCCAAAACCGCCTGTTGCTGTTCCGAATGCTGTTGTAGCAACTTCCGCGCCTACGCCAGTTGTAGAATTAACAAAAACTCCCGAACCAGTAATTGAAGAACCCGCACCAGTAATTGAAGCACCAGTAGTCAAAATCCCCGCGAAACGTGGGCGCAAGACTGGTTGGAGAAAACAAGTAGCCACGCCAGAGCCAGTCCCCGCGCCAGCACCCGAAATAATAGTAGAAGGCTCAATCCGCAAGTGGATAAAAGCGCGGTTTGAAGAGCTTTCCAACGCAGATGCATTGCCAACAAGCGAAGTTCGCAAAATGACTACGCCTGAATATTCTGTGGCAACCTTTGGAGTACGCAACCCCATTCTGCGCGAAATCGAAACTCGCGGCAATTTGACAGAGCAACGCACAGCCAACGGCAAAATCAAATACTGGAAAGAGTCCTTCCGTTTTAACGGCAAAACCTATTTAGTGTACAAAGAATGGGCGGCGGGGCTTCACCAAGAGCGTTTTGTTGCTTGGCTTTCCACATTTACAAAGTAATGTCGCCACGTAAGAAAAAAATATTCACCATAGCGGCGATTGCTGGAGGAGTGGCATTAGCCGCTATATTATTCTTGCTATCGCCTTTTTTTCATTTGCGTCATGTGCAATTCGTAGGTAATTACCGTCTTGGAAACGATGAACTTGTGCAGCGGCTAAACCTAGGCACTAACACGCATCTGATTTTATTCAACGAAAACGCCGCACGCCGTCGCGTAATGGAAAATATGTACGTAAGAGATGTGCAATTTGAACGCGTTTTAGATGAACGAAAACTATACGTAATAATAACAGAACGCCACTTGACCGCATATGTAGAGCATATCCCTGGAAGTTTCCTCTTCCTAGACGACCAAGGGCGCGTGCTGGAAATTCGTCCTGCTACCACGGAACAGCTTCCTGTTTTGGTGGGCTTGCAGTTCACAAGATTTCAAGTTGGCGAAATATTGGAAGTCCCCGATGTTGCCGCCTTCAGCACAATTGTACTGTACGCGCAGTTGCTAAGAGCTCACGGTCTAATAGACCAAGTTTCACACATAAATGTACGCGATACATCAAATATCCGAATCGTAATCGACAATATAGAATTTAACGTAGGCGGCGCGTCACAAGCCGACGAAAAAGTTCGCACAATAGTGGCAATTCTCGAGGACTTTCCGCATAGAGGATTAGTCCCCGGCTCTGTAGATATGCGCATAATAGGTCGGCAATTTGTACTTGAAATTTTGCAGTGAGCGGCACAGCCGCATTTCGCCGATAACCTGCATTGGCAAGCTACAGAATACGTCTCGAAGCCATAAACAGTTTCCTAGCCTATATAAAAACCCAATAAACAGGAAAATTTTCCTATTTATTGGGTTTTTACATTGCTTTATTTTTATTGCTTAGGAAACTGTTCACGGCTTCGAGACGTATTCTGTAGCTTGCTAACGCATGTAATCGGCGAAATGCGGCTGCGCCGCTTTTTATTCTTCGGTGTTATCAATAGGCTGAACTACAGATAACCCATCCCTGCGTGGCAGGTCTGCTACTTCTGTAAACCTTGCAAAAATTGTAGCTACTTCGGCGCGAGTGGCTGTATCTTGCGGGGCAAATCTGCCGTCTGGGTGTCCTGTGATTATCCCTGCGGCTTGGATTGCGGTTACACCATCAATTGCCCAATAAGATATGCTGTTTTGGTCTGCGAATAGGCTTGTTTCGCCTTGTGGCAAAACTATACCTCTGCTCACGATAAAGTTATTTAGCATAACCGCCATTTCCTCGCGGGTGATGGGTCTGTTTGGGGCGAAGTTGTTGTTTCCTACACCACTTACAAGCTCTTGGCTTGCCGCCCATTCTATCGCGGCGAAGTACCACGCATTTGGCGCGGTATCGTTGAATGTGGCTTCTTGCGTTCTGTAGGCTGATAAGTCCACGCCTTCCAAATTAGCCAACACTTGCACGAACATTGCACGGGTCATATTGCCTTGTGGAGTAAACATATCGTGGGAAGTGCCTTGAAATAGTTGTTGTTCCCACACTGCTCGCACAAATTGGTAGTACCATGCTGTGGTGCTTACGTCTATAAACGGAAACGGCACGGGTGTAGGTTGCGGTATCTGGTTTGGCGTGGGCTGTGGGGTTGGTATTGGCACTGATGGAGGTGGTGTAGGTTGTGGGGTTGTTCCATCAACTACCGTTATCGTAAAAGATGGACTTGAGCCGCCGCGACCTTGATTGCTACTGACATTGCCTTGATTATTACCACTTTGATTCTCAAAGGTGGCGTTTACTTCGGTTGCTCCTGCGGTTTTTGTAAATGTGACGGAAGTTGCGCCAACTGTATTTCCTGTGGTTGTATTTGTTGCCGTTACGCCATTTGCAACAAGCCTTTGCCCTGCTGGTGGGGTGATTGTTACGGTGATAGTATCTCCTGCTCTCGCTGTTGCAGGGCTAACACTTACATGAGACGCTACTGCTGGTGCTACTGTTACGGGGTAGAAGATTCCAATATCAGCGACAACCATGCTGTATGCTGGAACTACAAGAGTCTGGGTGAAGCCGCCATTATGCACAGTAGGTCTTGGGGCGTTTTGGGGCGCGTAATGAAAATTGCTTAAAGGGTTTACAGCAAAATCGGGGAGCGGGTTTGAGCCATCGCCAAAACTCCATGTTTTTCTAAATGAATATGAAGGTATGCTAATATTTGCGGCATATGCTGATGTGTTTACAAAAACAGCTTGCCTTGCTTCGTTTTCATCACCAAAAGCCAATCCAGTTAGCCTGTAAAAATCAAGATTTAATGTGCCATACCAAGGGTAACTCCCAGCCCAACTGCCAAACCATACACCCTCTGTATAATGGCTTCCTGCGGGTGGAGTAAGCGAATAATAATGCGTGTGTTCGTTAAAAATCCTGCCAAGTTCCCTAAAGGCATAATATGGTGGCAATGCTATAAGGTCATAGTAACTGTGGATACCATGATTAGGATGTCCGTAGTTAGCTTGGACTACACCAAAACTACCAGCATGATTAAACGAATAGTAAATGGCCTTAGTAGCTATCCCATTCTGAAGAAGCCCCAGTGTTCTTTGTACATAGCCTATTGCATTTCCAACAGATTTCATATACTGCCATTGCGCCCGTATATTTTCACACATCATAAAATAATTGTGAACAGCATGAGGGAAGTGGTAAATTGGCAAATCACCATATTCTACAACCCAAATGTATTTGTCT